>NZ_JBDVAA010000218.1:0-53776 GCF_039943695.1 Cellulophaga sp.
ATTACATTATTGCAGGGGAAGCATCTGGAGATTTACACGGATCTAACCTTATAAAAGCTATAAAAAATGCAGATACTAGTGCCAATATAAGGTGCTGGGGTGGTGACCTCATGCAACAAGCTGGCGGTGAACTAGTAAAACACTATAAAAGTATGGCTTTTATGGGTTTTATAGAGGTTATAAGTAATATTAATAAAATATCTAAAAATTTAAAATTTTGTAAGACTGATATTGATGCTTTTAAACCAGATGCTATTATTTTTATAGATTACTCTGGCTTTAATTTACGTATTGCAAAATGGGCTAAAGAACAAAACTACCGAACTAATTACTATATTTCTCCACAAATTTGGGCTTCTAGAGAAGGTAGAATTTCTAAAATAAAACGAGATATAGATGCTATGCATGTTATTCTTCCGTTTGAAAAAGATTTTTACGAAAAAAAACACAATTACCCAGTACATTTTGTTGGCCACCCTTTATTAGACGCTATAAGCAAACAAAAACTACCTAATGAAGCTGAGTTTAGAGCTAACAATAATTTAGACCCTAAAAAGCAAATTATTGCTCTTTTACCTGGTAGTAGAAAGCAAGAAGTGCAAAAAATGCTAGACGTAATGCTTTCTGTAACCAAATCCTTTACAGATTACCAGTTTGTAATTGCTGGTGCTCCTAGCTTGGATTTAGAATTTTACAAACCTTTTCTAAAAAATCCACAAGTTGGTTTTGTAGCTAACCAAACTTACAATTTACTAACTTTATCTACAGCGGCACTAGTTACAAGCGGTACTGCAACCTTAGAAACTGCATTATTTAAAGTACCACAAGTTGTATGTTACAAGGCCCACTGGCTATCGTACTATATTGCCAAAAAAATTATTACTTTAAAATATATTTCATTAGTAAATTTAATAATGGATAAAGAGGTAATAAAGGAGTTAATTCAGGACGATTTAAATACAAAAAGTTTAACTATTGAGCTAAACAAAATTTTATCTAAAGACACCAGAACAAAGGTATTTGAAGAATATTATCAGCTCGAAAAAAAATTAGGAGGCGCAGGTGCAAGTAAAAAAGCGGCAGAATTAATTGTTACCAATACAAAACCTAAAGAATAAAAACCAATTAAATTTACTAAATTTGGTAAGCAAGTGTCCTAAATTTTTCTTGGAATGATCCGTAAAATAACTTTTTTCCTGCTAATTATTTCTTTGGCCAGTTGTGGCTCTAAAAAGAAAACTACCTACAATAAAGAGCGCAAAGTAAGTGTTGCGCCTTCTAAAACAATTATAGAAAAAGGAAACTCTCCTAGATCTAAAAGAAAAGCTGAAGAAATTGCTATTGAGCGCAAAGCAGACAAAATTATAAATTCTGCCTTAGCCTTTTCTGGCACACCTTATAAATTTGGAGGAACCACAAAAAGAGGAATGGACTGCTCTGGTCTACTCTACGTTGCTTTTTCTGAAAACGACATATCTTTACCCAGAGTGTCTTATGTTATGGCAGAAGAAGGAAAAGAAGTTAGGGTTAAAGATGTAGAAAAAGGAGATTTACTTTTTTTTAGGACATCAAAAAAAAGAAAAAGAATTAACCACGTTGGATTGGTTGTTGCTACAGATAACGACGAAATTAAATTTATACACGCAAGCACTTCTAGAGGTGTAATTGTATCATCTTTAAGAGAAGGATATTGGAATTATGCCTTTGTAAAAGCTACAAGAATACTTTAATTTATGAAGCCGTTTCAGTTTATTTCGGTAAAATTAACACTATGCTTAATTACCGGAATTCTGATACAAACCATACTAAAATTACCAATACTTACTTCCTTTTGCTTGTTAATATTCTTTTTAATAGGTCTCGGTTTTCTTTTTAAAACATCTAAAAAAAGAGCATTATCTTTTGGTATTTTTGCAATACTTTCAGTTATTTTTCTTGGTGTATTTACAGCTAGCTTAGCCACTCCAAAAAATAATAAATTACACTATAGTAATAAAGATTTTGCCAATACACATTTGTGGCATATTAAAATAAGTGAGGTTCTAAAATCTAATACATATAACCATAAATACATTGCTACTTTAATTAATCTAGATGACACAAAAACTAAAGGTGTTTTTTTAATTAATTTACCCAAAGACTCTACAAATACTACTTTTTTAGTTGATGACGAACTTGCTGTTTATTCTGAACTAAAAAATATAAATAAACCTCTAAACCCACACCAATTTAATTACGCAGCGTATTTAGAGGATTTAGGTGTCTACCATAAAATAGATATTAAAAAAAACTACAAACAGTTACTATCTACAAACAAAACAATTAAAGGTATAGCGGCATCTGTTAGAACTAAAATAACAAACAAACTAAACAATGCTGGTTTTGGTAGTGAAGAACTTAGCATTATAAAAGCACTTTTATTAGGAGAACGAAACACTATACAAGCAGAGACTTTAGATGCTTATAAAAATGCTGGCGCGATACATATTTTAGCACTATCTGGTTTACATATAGGTATTCTTTTATTAATATTACAATTTATATTCTCTCCTTTAGAGTACCTCCCAAAAGGTAAAACTATTAAGCTGGTTGTAATAGTTATTTTCTTGTGGAGCTTTGCTTTACTTGCTGGTTTATCTAGCTCTTTAGTTAGAGCCGTAACTATGTTTACATTTGTAGCTTATGCTATGTATTTAAATAGACCAACAAGCTCGTTTAATATAGTAGCATTATCACTTTTCTTTATCCTATTACTACAACCAAATCTTTTATTTTCTGTTGGTTTACAAATGAGTTATGCTGCTGTATTTTCTATAATTCTTTTTAATCCTATTTTTCAAAAACTGTTGCAACCCAAATATTATATTACAAACAAATTATGGCAATTGTTAACGGTTAGCCTTGCTGCACAGCTGGGTGTATTGCCTATTAGTTTATACTACTTTCATCAGTTTCCTGGACTATTTTTTATTACCAACTTAGCCATAATTCCGTTTTTAGGAATTATACTAAGCACAGGTATTCTAGTGCTTGTTTTAGCATTGTGTAATACACTACCACAATTTTTAGTTGCAATTTATAACAGTATTATTTTTGCAATGAATAGTGTTGTGAAATGGGTAGCATTACAAGAAAACTTTTTAATAAAAGCCATCTCTTTTAATAAAATTCAGATTGCAATAAGTTACCTGTTTTTAGTACTATTGCTTATGTTTTTTGAGAAAAGAAATTTTAAAAGAACCGTTTTTTTACTTGGTAGTATACTTCTTTTTCAGGCCTGTATTATATTTTATAATTACAACTCCACTACCAAAGATCAACTATATGTATTACACCAAAACAGAAATACAATTTTGGTTCATCAATCTGGACAAGAACTAAATGTACATTCTAATATCAATTTAAAAAACAATCAAACTTTAGCAAATATTAGCACTGCAGAGCGTATAGATTCTGTAGCAAAATTTATACTTAAAAACAATTATAGATACAAAAACAACCTACTAATTATTGTAGATAGTTTAGCCGTTTACCCAAAAAAAGAAAATAGTATTGTGTTACTTACACAGTCTGCCAAACTAAATTTAAATAGGTTAATTACAGAAATTAAGCCTAAGCAAATAATTGCAGACGGTAGTAATTACAAAAGTACAATAGCACTTTGGAGAGCTACTTGCTTAAAAAGAAACATTCCTTTTTATTATACTGGCGAAAAAGGATATTACACATTTTATTAGTTACAGATATTTACCTTTACACCTCTATTAAAAAAAATAGAGAATTATACACCAAACATTAATGATCTTTAATATTGAACAACCTTAAAATAAAAATAAAAAAATGACTCCATTTATTGCTGAAATTATAGGTACTGCTATTCTTATTTTACTTGGTGGCGGTGTTGTTGCCAACGTTGTTTTAAAAAACACAAATGGTCATAATAGTGGCTGGATTGTTATAACAACTGGTTGGGCACTTGCTGTTTATGTTGGTGTTGTTATAGCTGGGCCATATAGTGGTGCGCACTTAAACCCTGCAGTAAGTATTGGCTTGGCAATTGCAAGTAAATTTGCTTGGTCTAAAGTACCTATGTATATTCTTGCGCAATTTATTGGTGCTATGCTTGGCGCCACTGCTGTATGGTTAACATACAAAAATCACTTTGATGCCACAGAAGATGCTGATGCAAAGAAAGCCGTTTTTTGTACTGCACCCGCCATAAAAAACACATTTACCAATGTTTTTAGTGAGGTTATAGGCACTTTTGTATTATTACTAACTATCTTTTATTTTTCTGATGCTACAATAACTGAATCTAATACAACTATTGGTTTAGGCTCTGTAGGAGCAATTCCGGTTGCATTTTTAGTTTGGGCTATAGGCTTATCATTAGGTGGCACTACAGGCTATGCTATTAACCCTGCAAGAGATTTAGGACCTAGAATTGTACACGCATTATTACCTATAAAAAATAAAGCTAAAAGCGATTGGAGCTATGCTTGGATTCCCGTTGTAGGACCAATATTAGGAGCTTCTTTAGCTGCTTTTTTAATGCTTGCTTTAAGTTAATTTAATAAGATTATTAAAACTAAAAATCCCTTTTTACAGATTGTAAAAAAGGATTTTTTTATTGTATTTATAAAAATTAATGAACTTTACCCATTAGCTTTTTAATTAAAGGAGAAAGCACTAAAACAATAACAGCTGCCCCTAGTGCATATTTAGATATTAACAAGAAACCGTCTGTGTATATACCTAAGGTATCTAACCCTCCTACGTTTTTATCATCACTTTCAACAGCCAATTGCTTACTAATAAAACCAACAATTTGAAATGCAAATGCTGAAGCTAAAAACCAAATTCCCATCATAAAAGCTACAATACGCTTTGGAGAAAGGTCTGTAATTTTAGATAAACCTACTGGAGACATAAACAACTCCCCAACAGAAATTAGAAAGTACATAATTAACAAATAAGAAAAAGGAACCATCCCGTCTGCATCTGCACTACCACTACTTAAAGAAAGTATAAAGAAACTTATACCGGCAAAAGCAAGTCCTAAACCAAATTTGTATGGTGTTCTAGGATCCATTTTCTTTTTCCTCAAATAAGCAAAAAGCATTGATATTGGAATTGATAATATAATTATGAACATTGAATTTAATGCATTAGTTTGTGAAGCGTCGATAAAAGTAAGATTCACATTTCTTTCTGCAAACAACGTTATTACACTACCAGAAAGCTCATGAAAACCCCAGAAAAGTGTCATAAAAAACGTAATCAAAATAGCTACAATTAGCTTTTTACGTTCATCTACTGTAGCTTTTATTAAAACATTTATTAAAAAAACCGCAATACCTATAGCAATTAAATAAAATATAATATTAACAATGTTATCATCTTCTAAAAAAGTACCCTTTTCTCCTAAAGACTTATAAGAAGACAGTAAATAAGCAATAACAGGAGCAGATAAAACAGCCAAAATAGGAATCATTATACCTTGTTTAACACCTAAAATTGTCTTTTCCAAAACTCCTTTAACAGGCGGTAAACCTCTATCTCCAAAAACATTCTTTTTAATTCCACTATAAAAGAATATAAGTCCCAATAGCATACCAATACCTGCCAGTCCAAATCCATAATGCCAACCAAAAGTTTTACCTAAATAACCGCAAATTAAAGGTGCAACAAAACCTCCGATATTAATCCCCATATAAAAAATTACAAAACCAGAATCTTTTCTACTATCGCCGTCCTTGTATAACGAGCCAACAAATGTTGATATATTTGGTTTAAAAAAACCATTACCAACAACAATTAATGCAAGTGCTAAAAAGAAAGTAATATCATGTTCTATGGCTAAAACAAAATGTCCTACAGACATTAAAATACCTCCTAAAAAAATAGACTTTCGCATTCCCAATATCTTATCAGAGATTCTACCTCCAATTACCGTAGAAGCATAAACCAAAGAGCCGTAAGATGCGTATACTGCTGCTGCTGCAAAATCTCTAGATGCTAAAGCTGCAAAAACAACATCTACCATATATAGTGTTAGCAAAGCACGCATTCCATAGAAGCTAAAACGCTCCCATAACTCCGCAAAAAATAAATAAAACAATCCTTTTGGATGTCCAAAAAGCTCTTGTTCTTCAACTGATTTAACAGTGTTTTCCATAATTATAAAAAATTAATTTATTAGTGGGGTTGCAATAAACTAAAACCATTAGCAAAACTACATCCCATTGATACAGTATATAAATCTACACTATTACGATTTTATCAAAAATGAGATAAAAATTTCAAGTTTGCTAATAATGTTAATAAATAGTAAACTTTTTATCTTAAATATTGTAATTAGACAGGCAAAACTCACAGATATATGAGTCAAAAAAAGTTGCCACATTATGTTTATCTTTGGCACTTGTAAAAAACCAACTATGACTGCCCCTATACAAGGATTCTCTAAACTAAGCAAAGAAGAAAAAATAAACTGGATTGCAGATAATTACACCCTTAATACTGAACACACAAAAGAAGTATTAAAAGTGTATTGGAATTCTGATACTAAACTCCAAAAACTGCATGATGAGTTTATAGAAAATACCATATCTAATTATTATTTGCCTTTAGGTATTGCTCCTAACTTTTTAATTAACAATAAGCTTTATGCTGTACCAATGGCTATAGAAGAAAGTTCTGTAGTTGCCGCAGCTAGTAAATCTGCTAAGTTTTGGTTATCTAGAGGCGGATTTAAAACTACTATTCTAGGGACAGAAAAAGTAGGTCAGGTTCATTTTATTTTTAAGGGTGATGAAAAAAAGTTAGAGGCTTTTTTTAATACTATTAAATCTAAAATTTACACAGATGCCGATGAGCTTACCACTAGTATGAAAAAACGTGGTGGCGGAATTACAAATATAGAACTCCGTAATAAAACTGAAGATTTAGAGAACTATTACCAGCTACATTGCACTTTTGAAACATTAGATGCAATGGGCGCCAACTTTATAAACTCTTGTCTAGAACAGTTTGCTAAAACTTTAAAAACAGAAGCATTAGTTTATGCTGATTTTTCTGATGATGAAAAAAATATTGAAGTTGTAATGAGCATTTTATCTAACTACGTTCCAAATTGCGTTGTTAGAGCTGAGGTTAGCTGTACAATTGAAGAGCTAAGCGAAGGCAACATTGAAGAAGCACAACATTTAGCAGAAAAACTTGTACAAGCGGTTACTATAGCAAAAGTAGAAACCTACAGGGCCGTTACCCATAATAAAGGCATCATGAATGGTATTGATGCTGTTATTTTAGCTACAGGAAACGACTTTAGAGCTATTGAAGCTGGCATACACGCCTATGCTAGTAAAAACGGAAAGTATAGCAGTTTAACAGATGCTAGTATAGAAAATGGGGTTTTTAAATTTTGGATTGATGTACCATTAGCGTTAGGAACCGTAGGTGGATTAACAAATTTACATCCATTAGTAAAAGTTGCGCTAGACATTTTACAAAAACCGTCTGCAACAGAATTAATGCAAATTGTGGCAGCAACTGGTTTGGCTCAGAATTTTGCAGCGCTGCGTTCTTTAGTAACAACTGGTATACAAGAGGGCCATATGAAAATGCACTTGTTAAATATTTTAAATCAGCTTGGTGCTACAGACGAAGAAAAAAAGACACTTACCAACCATTTTAAAACAAATACGGTTACACATAGCGCGGTAGTTTCTGCTTACAACAATTTAAAAAATGACTAAGGAATTTTATAGTAACGGCAAATTATTACTTACAGGAGAATATGTTGTTTTAGATGGCGCTACAAGTTTAGCTGTACCTACAATATACGGTCAAAATTTAACGGTAACAAAAACAAGTAACGCTACTATTACTTGGAAAAGTATAGACGTTAATAACAATACTTGGTTTAGCACTAATTTTAGATGTAGCGATTTACATATACTAAATACCGAAGAAAAAGATAAAACTTGGATTGATACTGCCAAAACATTACAATCTATTTTAAAAGAAGCTCAACTGTTAAATTCTGGCTTTTTAAAAAACACTAAAGGCCTAGCAGTAGAAACTAAATTAGATTTCCCTAGAGACTGGGGACTTGGATCTTCATCTACCTTAATAAATAATATTGCAACTTGGGCTAAAGTAGATGCTTTTAAATTATTAGAAAACACAATGGGAGGCAGTGGTTATGATATTGCTTGTGCTCAAAACAATACTCCTATTTTCTATCAAAAAATAAATAGCATACCTACTGTTAAGATTATAGAGTTTAATCCTCTGTTTGTTGATCATTTATATTTTATTCACTTAAATAAAAAACAAAATAGCAGAGATGCCATTGCCGCATATAAAGAATGTACTTTTAACAAAGAAGAACTAATAAAAGACATTACAGAAATTACCAAAAAAATAGCTTCTGCAACACTTTTAACCACTTTTGAGACTCTTATTAACAAGCACGAAGAACTACTGTCTAACGCATTAAAAACAACAACCGTTAAAGAGTTAATGTTTGCAGATTATAACGGAGCCATAAAAAGTTTAGGTGCCTGGGGCGGCGACTTTATACTTGCCACAGGAAATAAAGAAACCCCCTCCTATTTTAAACAAAAGGGTTACAATACCATCTTTAAATATACAGATTTAATAAAATAAAAAAAGCCTCCAAATTGGAGGCTTTTTTTTATATGATTAATAAAACAATTTCTTTTAGTAGAACATTGCTCTGTTATCTTCAATCTCAGCAGATTTCTTTAATGCATTATAAACTGCAGAATTTACTCTCTGTGTAGCTGTTGTTTGTACCATATTAGCATATGTACTATAGTTTTCTAATTTAGGAGCTTCTTCCTTTTTAGTAACCGATACCATAAATACACCAGTTTCACCTTCTAATAAACCAGAAGTTTCTCCTTGGTTAAGACCAAAAGCATTACCTACTACAAACGGCTCTCTACCTGCACCAGGTATTGTTGGAGATTTCATAGTTAATGCAGATGCTGTAGAAGCAGATACATTATTAGCCTTAGCAATAGCATCCAAATCTTTACCTTTATTAGCTGCAATAATTTGAGCTGCTTTTTTCTCTTTTCTTAATTTTGGTAACACCATAAAAGATGCATCCTCTACAGACATTAAACCTTCTGCATATTTACCAGTTAATTGCACTACTGCATAACCATTATTTACAGAGAAACGTTTAATATCACCTACATTAGAATCATCATTAAAAGCCCATTGTACAATTGCTCTTTGAGCAGATAAGCCAGGAAGGTTTTCATCCATAGCCTTAATTTTATTTACTGGTCTTGCAACGTATTTTTTCTCTTTAGATAATTCTAAAAATGTTTTATCTGTGTCTTTGGCATCACTTTCAAATTGAGTAGCCTTAGTAAACAAAGAGTTTATTGTTGCCTCTGAAGCCTCAATAGCTCTTGCTAAAGTTGCAATACGAACTAAATCTTGCTTGTCATCTACCTTTACAATATGGTAACCAAATTCTGTTTCTACCATACCTATAGTACCTACATTGTTGCTAAACATAAACTCATCAAACTTAGGAGTCATTCTACCTTGTTGGCTATATCCTAAATCTCCACCTCTTGTTGCTGAAGGACCATCTGAATTATCACGAGCTAATACAGAAAATTCTACATCTCCTTTTTTAGCATCTTTTAATAACTCATCTGCTCTTTTCTTAGCTTCTTCTTTTGTTCTTTTAACTTCTGGATTTGCTCTTTCTGCACCTTCCCAAGCAACAAGTATATGACTAGCTTTTACATTACCGTCTTTTTTCTTGCTTATCATTTTAGATACTTTAAAGAAATTACCATCACGGTAAGGTCCGTAAATATCACCAACATTTAATGCCATTAAAGTATCAGCAAATTTTGGAGTAAGAACATTTTTAGTTTTGTAGATAGTGTCATATTTTAAATCTGAATTACGATCTAAAAATTCTTCTACATTTTTAGTATTTCTAAATCCTAAAATTGTGTCATTGTACTCTACCTTATCATTAAGTAAACTAAGTACTTTTTCTTTTACAGCTTTTTCATCCTCTAAAGATGGTTTTTCTTCAAAATAAACAAACTGAAAATCTCTAGCTTTTTCTTGTTTAAAATCTTCTTTATGATCGTTAATATATGAAGAGATTTCATCTTTACTAACTGCAACAGAACTATCTGCTATAGAAGTGTAAGGTACTCTTACGTATTTAATATCTATTTTATCGTTAGCCAATTTATAGTCTAACTCACCCTCTTTTAAAGTAGCTCCCAAACCTGCTTTAATTAAGTTAAAGTAAGTTTGCTCTTTAGCAGCTTGCATAATAGCCTGCTCTTGCTGAATCCACAATGCATACTGTCCAGGGTTTTCTGTTTTTAAAGTAGAAATAAATTCTTTAAAAATATACTCATCAAAAACACCATTTTCATTTTGGTATTGTGGGTTTTGAGCAAATCCTGGGTTAGAAGCTATAAAGTTTATGATTTGGTCTTGTTCTATAGAGATTCCTAAATCATCAAACTCATCACTTAAAACAGCATTTCTCACTTCTTGATCCCAAACACTGTTTACAACCTGCATAGAAGTTGCACCAGCTCCAAAACGGTTAGAAGCGGCTTCAACCTCTCTTCTAAATTTATCAATAGAAATATCTTTTCCGTTAATTTCTGCTACAGTAGTACCTGTTTTTGCACCAGACATACCATCTGCACTAAAAATACCAGAGATAACAAACGCAAATAAGGCTAAACCTATAATTAGGATTAATACAGTTGTTCTCTTTCTTATGTTCTCTAAAATCGCCATTTTATAAAATGTTTAAAATCAGTGGGCAAAAATACCATTTCTTTTTGGGTTTTAAAATTTAATTTTTATCAAATTTTTAACACTAAAAACCTACTCTTTTTCAAGTATATGTAGGGTTACCAAATCTATCTTAGTATTTGACACTTCTATTATTTTAAAATTGAAGTTTTCAATTTTAATTTCTGAATCTTTTTCTGGTATTTCTCCAGTTTCGTTTACTATTAAACCACCAAGCGTTTCATACTCATCACTCTCTGGTAATTCTAATTTATAATTTTCGTTTATATAGTCTACATCTAGTCTTGCAGAGAACTTATAAACATCGTCTTTTAGCTGCTCTTCTACCAAATCTGTGGTATCATGTTCATCTTCTATTTCACCAAACAATTCCTCTACAATATCTTCTACCGTCATTATACCTGCCGTGCCACCATACTCATCTAACACAACAGCTACACTTTTTCTTTTTTTTGTAAGCGAATCTAAAATATCACTAACCAACATAGTTTCTGGCACAAATTCTATAGGAAGCAGAATACTCTTTATTGTTTTTGGTTTTTTAAACAACTCAAAAGAATGTACATAACCAATAATATTGTCTATAGTTTCTTTGTACACCATTATCTTAGAAAAACCAGTTTCTGTAAATAATTTGGTTAAATTTTTTGGTGTATCATGTAACTCTACCGCAACAATTTCTGTACGCGGCACCATTACTTCTCTTGCTTTTACCGCTGCAAATTCTAACGCGTTCTGAAAAATTTGTATTTCAGAATCTACTTCATCCTCTAAATTTACAGTCTCTAACTGTTCTGTAATATAATCTCCCAATTCTACTTTGCTAAAAGCAAGTTGACTATGATCACCGTCTGTTTTAAAAAATGTTTTTAAAATAAAGTCTGATACACTGATTACAAAATTAGAGATCCAAGAAAATAATCCGTAAAAGAAATAAGCAGGTATTGCTAAAACCTTTAAAAAAGAGTTTGCATAAATTTGAAAAAACACTTTTGGCAAAAACTCAGCCGTAATTAAAATGATTAAAGTAGAAATTATGGTTTGAGATAATAATCCAAAATCTGTTAGTAACAAATCTAAAAAACCACTACTTGTAGGCAATAAGCCAGTAAACCAACTCATAAGCAAATCTCCCATATACATACCATATATAACAAGAGCTATATTATTACCAATTAACATAGTGGCAATAAACTTAGAAGGTTTGGCTGTTAATTTAGATAATACGGTAGACAAAAAACCTTCTTGTTTTTTCTCGATCTCTAAATGTATTCTGTTAGCAGATATAAATGCAATCTCCATTCCTGAGAAAAATGCAGAAAGCAATAATGATACAACAATAATAATGATTGATGTTACCAAGGTTATGAGTTATTATCTTGTTTTCTACTTTCAAACTTTTTACGATAATGTCTTCTAAAAAAGAACATACCAATAGAAATTACAGCAAAAAAAGCAAATAAATAAAAGTCTTGCCCTGCTCTCCAAAGTGTATACATTTTTACAGATGCTAGTATAGCTACTACCAAATATAAAACCTCTGTATACTTTAAAATTTTCATCATATTTCCTCGTCTTTTATTGTTTTTAAGCCTGTTGTTTTGTGTGCATTTACTTGTTTTAAATCTTTATCAGAATCAAACCCTTCACCATACATTACAGATTCATCTTCCGGGTTTATAAACTCAAATTTTTCCTGAGTAAAAATCCATTTATTAACCTGATCATAAAACAACTGTGGTGTTTTAAATTGCTTACCGTCATGCGTATGTATTACAACATTACCTCGTAAACTTATTAATTTTGTAGAAGAATAACTAATACCGTAATCTGCAGTTATTGTGCTTTTCTGGTTTTTATCATCAAAAAACTCCACTTGCAACCCCTTTGGAAAAACCTCTTTTGGAAATGTAAGATTATTAAAATCTTCCCTAACTGGAGCTGTTAACACTGCCATAACCCTAGTAGTTACTTCTTTTTCATTTTTTACAGGATCTTTAGTTTCTGTATATGTAAACACCAAATCATTGGCAATCCCTTGCGGGTAGACTAATTTAGTAGCCTCTACACCAACACGCTTGTAATTATCTTTACACGAAAAAAGCATTGCCATAAAACAAATTATGGCAATGCTCTTTAAAAATTTATATGTATTTATTGTGATCATCTTATAGGTTAGGCACCTTTACACTACCACCAACCCAACACTTAAAGCTAACTGTTTTGCCCTGCATGTTGTTAGAGAAAATATCTGTTTTTGTTGGTGCTCTCTGTACATATCTACTAGCAGCTGATTTTGCAGCAGAACCTAAAGAAGGATCTACTCTACCTGCTTTTCTAGCTAATTCTGCAGCTTTCCAATTTACAGCTAATTTCTCAAACTTAGTAGATCCACAAGAGTTTGCACTACTAGACACTAAGCTAGCCATAAGTAAATAAGCTTTACCATTTGATGGGTTTGCTTGTAATGACTTGTTAGCATATTTGTAAGATGTAGACTTACTAATTCTGCTATATCTAGCAGCAATTTTATATAAAATATCTGCTTTTTTATAAGAATCCGTTTCTAACTCACTAGCTTTTGTAAAATCTGCTAAAGCACCCTTGTTATCTCCTGACTTTAATTTTAAAGAAGCTGAGTATAAGTAAGCACTTGCAGATGGCTCCATTGCCAATTGCTTTTCAAATAATTTTTTAAACATTGGAGAATCTAAACAATCTTTAGAATACATTCTTCCTACCGCTCTTTTTACCCACTTAAGGTCATTTTGCTTAGCCTCAAAGTTTTTCTCGTATAATGGTATTAAGTTTTCACAGTTAGCTAAATCCCCTAATTTAGAGTCTATACTACCAGATACTTTACCGTAATTACCAGAGTTTGCACTGTAAACTCTTAAGTTATTAGCTTCTTTTTTAGTAATTGTACCAGCATCTTCTTTAGCCAATAATGTACTAATTTTAGCAGTTAAAGCTTTGTTATCTTCTTCAATCTTTTCTGTTACATCATCATATACATCAAAAACAGTTTGTAACTCCTCTTTACCAGCTTTATGCAAGTTTACAAGGCTAGAAAAATATAAGTATAATGCTTTTACACTTTTAAAGTTAGCTCTGTCTTCCGTAAAAGCCTTACCTAATTCAGCATAATCCTCTTCATCAGTAGACATTTTGTTATCATACTTTAATAACTGCTTGTCTATTATAACTTCTGCCTTAGATGTTTTTGTAGGATAGTATTTAATATAATTATCATACAACCCTAATAACATATTTATAAACTCAGTTTTTTCTGCTCCAGAGGCATTTTTTATTTTATGCTTTAAAATACGCTCTCCGTACTGAAAGTTTGCTTGATGATGATCTGGGCATGCATCATAAACCTTTTTCCAAGGCCCGTATGCAGCATCATAATTTTTAACTTTTGCATCCTGCGCATATAATTGAAAGTTATTTTTACATTCTGACTTATCAACTGTAGCAGCAGCTGTTTCCTGAGCATAGCTTACACCCATAACGCTTATAAAAGCAATCGCTATAAAGTAAAGTTTCTTTTTCATCTTAATTGGTTTTTATTATTAATGGTTATAAACTCTTTTTAATTTATTGTTCTCTTACCAAACCACTTGGCATTTAGAGATATTCCAAGGTTAACTTTAAAATAGTTTTCCTGAATTAGGTCTGCACTTGTTGTTCCTCTTTTTCCAATTTCAAATCCAATATTAATGTTAGAAAAAGGATCGTTTGGTGCGTTCATTGGTAAACCTAATCCAAAAGTTATGCCAAAGTCTTTTATGTCTTCATTATTAACAACCATACCAGAGTTAACAAACTTAGCTCCTGCCCTGTAAGTTACTCTCTTAAAGTAATTTGTAAAAGATGTGTAGTCTGGTGTATAAAAACCTCCAAATGCAATTCTAGATGCATCTTCATATTCTAAATTATCAACTGCAAAAAATGGGGCTGTATAATCTTCAAACTTCTGAGCTCCGTATTCTGCTCCAAAAAACCATTTTCTGTCTTGACCAAAACCCAAACCAACTGTAGTTGTTGTTGGTATTGTTACTCCTCTACTTGCTAAACCAACGTTGTCTAAATCTACATCTATAGCTTCTATCTCTTGTCCTGTACTAGAAGAAAAAGACCCTATAGTTTTTGTGTTATCTGATGATAAGTTATTTTGTGTTTCTACACCAAAATAAGTATTCATTCTAATTTTATCTGTAAGCATTGGAGTATAGTTTGCAGATATTTTAAAGTTAGCACCATTAACTTTAGATTCTCTAAAATCAAAAGTACCGTATTGTACATCTTCTACATCTTGCACTCTTCTGCTTTCTACAACACCAAAGTAATAGTTTGCTGTAATACCAACACTTAAATCTTCAATAATTTTACCCCCTACAGAAAAGAAAACAGAATTTACACCGCCTTCGCCAGAATATACATTTGTAATTTCTCCATTATCTGCGGTGCTAAATGTATTTTCAACCTCATAACCTGCAGAAGTAAATGGTTTTATACCAAAACCAAGTCCTAGTTTACCTAAAACAATTGGAAAACCAATAGCTAAATAATCTAAACTTGTTACAGAAGAGTTTTGAGAACCACCTGTACTTTTTAAACTTAATTCTTTTCTAGATAAAGATGCCGTGTAAGTTGTTCTTCCTAGTAAACCGTAAGCAGCTGGGTTATTTAGGTTCACGTGTATACTATCTGCATACATACTTATACCACCCATCATTTGATTTTCTACTGATCCTATAGATCTTAAATCACCTATTCCAAAGTAAGAATAAGGAGAAACTGTGCCGTTTTGAGCATAAATAGTACCTGCCATACAGCATACTATTGCAATAATTATTTTTCTTATCATTTAGTCTTTGTTGTATTCCAGCAAATAATTAAGTCCGTCTAGGAGAAAATTGGAATGCGCAAATATGGTATTTTTTAATCGTTTTGACAAAAAATGAGCGTCGCCGCCTGTTAAAATAACTGTTAAATCTGCAAATCTAACCTTATATTCTTTAATAACACCATCAATTTCTAAACAAATTCCGTGAATTACGCCACTTTTCATGCTAGATATTGTAGAATCACCAATTAACTGTATTTCACCTTCTTTATCTAATAATGGCAAATTAGCTGTTTGGTTATGCATTGCTTTAAACCGCATTGCTATTCCCGGAGAAATTGCACCACCGAGATACTCTCCTTTTTCATTCATAAAATCATATGTAACACAACTACCCGCATCTATAACCAATGTATTTTTTCCTGTATATTGATAAAATGCCGCTGTAGCCAATGCTATACGGTCTACACCTAACGTTTTTGGTGTACCGTACAAGTTTTTAAAAGGTATTTTGGTTGATGCGCTTAATGTGTGCACATTACAATACACCGCAAGTTTGATTATTTGTTCTTCTCCCAATGCTCCTACAGATGATACAATAGCATCTTTAATATCTGGAAATGCTAAAAATGTCTTTTGTACCTGGTCTAAAAAACTATTTAGTTTTATTGAATCAAAATAAACTTGTTCCTTTCCTTTATAAACCGCCAGTTTTACTGAGGTATTACCTGCATCTACAATTAAATTCATTTTACAAATATTATAAAATTTAAAAAAATAAAATCTTTTTTTATTTTTTGTTTGGATATACGAAAATAGCTCTTATATTTGCACCCGCTTAACGGCATGGTGCCTTAGCTCAGTTGGTAGAGCAATGGACTGAAAATCCATGTGTCCCTGGTTCGATTCCTGGAGGCACCACTTTAAAAACCCGATCAGAAATGTTCGGGTTTTTTCTTTTTTATACCCTATGCAACAACACTTTATCTATTTTCTTTACAGTAAATCTATTGATAGATTTTATATTGGAAAAACTTACAGCCTTAAAAATAGGTTAATTCTGCACCAAGAACAGCATTACAAACATAGCTTTACTATAAGTGCTAAAGATTGGAAAATTGTATTCTGAAAAAAAAATTGATTGAAAAAGTTATCTTTAATTTAAGTTTATTAAACCTGAACGTTATTTTAATTTTATTGGTTTTATAACAAAACACAAAATCTTATCTTTACCTAAAATATGCATACTTGTGATTAAAAAACTTACATTACTTTTTTACCTTTTTCTGCTGGTTCCGCTTTTAAGTACTGCACAACCAACTATAAAAAAACTACTTAAAAAGCATAACAAAGAAAGTATACCATACATTACATTAGATTCCCTTTTAACCAAAAAAGAGTATGTTTTACTAGACACCAGAGAAGAGAAAGAATACAACGTTAGCCACATTAAAGATGCTATTTGTGTTGGTTATGATTTTTTTAATATTAAAAAAGTAACATCAACAATAAAAAATAAAGACACAGAAATAGTAGTTTATTGCTCTATTGGTATAAGATCTGAAGATGTTGGAGAAAAACTAGCTGCAGCTGGCTACACTAACATTAAAAATCTATACGGAGGTATTTTTGAATGGAAAAACAAAAACAATCCTGTTTACTCTAAAGACAGCCTAGAGACAAACAAAATACATACACACAGTAAGTATTGGTCTAAATTAGTGACCAATGCCGAGAAAATTTATTAATTATATTTTGAAAAAATTGAATAAAAACTTACTGTTAATTTTTACCCGTAACCCAGAATTAGGAAAATGCAAAACTCGTTTAGCTGCAAAAACGGGAGATAAAACTGCATTGGATATTTATAAATTTTTATTAGACCATACAGTTTCTATTACGCAAAACTTAAAAAATATAGACAAGCAGGTTCATTATTCTGTTGCCATAAGAGAAAATGATATCTGGGACGCCAGCATTTATAATAAAAAATTACAAAATGGCGACGATCTTGGTATACGTATGGAAAATGCTTTTAAGCAGGGGTTTGCAGATGGTTACCAAAACATAATAATTATTGGTAGTGATATGTATGATATTACAAAAGCAGATCTAGAAAATGCTTTTAATCAGTTAAATAAAAATAACTTTGTTATTGGTCCTGCAACAGATGGCGGCTACTATTTATTAGGAATGAAAAAACTTAATTCAGCTATTTTTAGAAACAAAAAATGGGGTACTGACACTGTTTTAAAAGACACATTAAATAATTTAAAAGACGAAAAAACAATTTTATTAGAAGCTAAAAACGATGTTGATTACTATGAAGATATAAAAGACATTGATGCTTTTAAACCTTTTTTAAAAAATATATAAAATGATTAAACAAGAGATTGAAGATTCTGTAGCGTATTTACAAAACAAAGGATTTAATGCCCCAGAAATTGGAATAGTTTTAGGTACTGGCTTAGGCAACTTAGCTAACGAAATAGAAAATCCTATTGAGGCTCATTATAACCATATTCCTTTTTTCCCATTAGCAACAGTAGAGTTTCATTCTGGTAAACTTATTTACGGCACATTACAAGGTAAAACTGTTGTTGTTATGCAAGGACGTTTTCATATGTATGAAGGGTACGACTTGCAAGACGTTACCTACCCAATACGCGTTATGCATAAACTTGGAATTAAAAAGCTTTTTATATCTAATGCTGCTGGTGCAATAAATCTAGATTTTAAAAAGGGCGATATGATGTTGCTAGAAGATCACATTAATCTTTTAGGAGGCTCTCCACTTGCTTTTAAAGGAGTTTCACAGTTTGGAGAACGTTTTGTAGACATGGGTAACCCTTACGATACAGAAATGACTAACACCTTAAAAAACATTGCTAAAAAAGAAGGTATTACATTACACTCTGGTGTTTATGCTGCTGTACTTGGACCTCAACTAGAGACAAAGGCAGAATATAGAATGTTAAAAATTATTGGAGCAGATGCCGTAGGTATGAGTACTGTACCAGAAGTAATTGTAGCAAACCATTTAAAATTACCTATAATTGCCGTTTCTGTACTAACAGATGAGTGTGACCCAGATAATTTAGCAACTGCAGACATTAAAGAAATAATTAAAATAGCAGGAGAAACAGAACCAAAAATGATTAAACTTTTTAAAGAGCTAATTAAAACTCTGTAAGTTTTAAAGCTTAAAAAGGACAAACTATAAAAATACATTTTGAAAATGGTTTATAAAATATCTGCGGTAGCTGCATTTTTATCAATAATAGGGTTCTTTTATTTTGGGTCTACACCTAAAATTACAGAAGAAAATTTTAGCGAGGTACCTAGTCACCAAAAATGGAATACATTATTACAAAAAAATGTAAACTCTAATGGCGATGTTAATTACAAGGCTTTTGTAAATGATAAAAAAGAACTAGAAGCTTACCTAACACTATTGCAAAAAAATGCTCCTGCTAAAAATTGGTCTAAAAACCAAAAATTAGCTTATTATATAAACCTTTACAATGCTGGGACAGTAAAATTAATTATAGACAACTACCCTACTAAAAGCATTAAAGACATTAAATCTCCTTGGGATAAAGATGTTGTTGCCATTGGCGACAAAATGTATTCTTTGGGCTATGTAGAACACAAGGTTTTGCGCAAAATGAACGAACCTCGCATACATTTTGCTATAAATTGCGCATCTTACTCTTGTCCTAAACTAGTTAATAAAGCCTTTTTAGCAGATACTATGGACGCACAATTAGAAACTGCTGCTGTAGATTTTATTGCTGATAAAAAACGAAACATCATTAACACGAATAAAGTAGAATTGTCTGAAATTTTTAAATGGTTTAAGAGCGATTTTACAGAGAACACAACTTTAATTGGCTTTATAAACAAATACTCTTCTACACAAGTAAAAGATAACGCCAAGGTTAAATATATTGATTATAATTGGAGCTTAAATGAAGCAAAATAAGCTAAGCATTATAATACCCGTTTTTAATGAAGAGGCATCTATTGCCAAACTAATTAAAGAGATTAACACACGTAGCACCTTTAAACAAATAGATGAAATAATAGTTGTAGATGGTGGTAGTACAGATAATACTACCACTGTTGCTACTACTTTAAATGTAACTGTTATTTCTTCAGAAAAAGGACGCGCCAAGCAAATGAATGCAGGTGCAAAAGTAGCCAATGGTGATATTCTCTATTTTTTACACGCAGACACAATTCCTCCTTATCAATTTGACTGTAAAATATTAAAAGCCATAACAGACCAAAATGCTGCTGGTAGCTTTAGAATGCAATTTGATAGTAAAAGTATTTTTCTGAAATTTTTTGCGTGGTTTACTCGTATTAATCACAAAGTATGTAGAGGCGGTGATCAATCATTATTTATTACCAAAGATTTATTCTTTAAACTTAATGGCTTTAACGAAGAGTACATAATTTATGAAGATGGAGAGTTTATAGAACGACTATATAAAGCCACAAATTTTAGCGTAATACAAGATAAGGTAACTACATCTGCACGTAAATACCAAGAAAAAGGAATGGTAAAATTACAATACCACTTTGGTGTTATTCACCTTAAAAAAATTTTAGGCAAAACTCCGCAGGAATTACATAATTACTACAAAAAAAATATAGCTAACTAGTTGTTTCTAGAATGATCTAGCAAAACACCTTCACTAATCCACTTTGCAAGTGCTTGTCTGTTTTCTGCAACCAGTATTCTTTTTTGATCTTTTTTATTCTTAATATTCCCTATCTCTATATAAGCCATAGCAGGTATGGTATTTTTAACTAAATACAAACCACTCCTATCTAAAAATGTACCTGTATAATCTCTGTTTGGCTGGTATTCTCTGTATTTAGAATCAAATGTTTTGTGAATGCTTTCTGCTAAGCGTTTACCATTACTACTTTTCTCATGATGATAAAAGAAAACATCTATATTTTGCCCAACACTTCTACTGTCTATATGTGTAACTATTAACCTTTGGTATTTACCTTTATTTTTTAAATACAAATCATTTACAGCATCTACGCGCTGCTTTAAACGCTGTACCTGGTTTAACGGAATAGTTTTATTAGGATAGCAAACCTCATCATAATCTAAGGGTAAAATTTTATCATCTCTAATTCCATCATTTTCATCTCTTATAATAATATACACTAAGGCTCCGTGTGAAATTAACTCTCTACCCAAACGCAATGTAATATCATAAGCATACTCATCTTCAGAAATTAGTTTTTTACCATATTTAGTTACAGCTCCAGGGTCTGGCCCACCGTGACCAGAAATTAAATAGTAAACAGCACCTTTAAGTTTTGTACTTTTTTGTTGTACTGTAGCGTGCTTTCTTCCAAAAATAGGATACCCATTTACTATTGCTGGTAATTTTTCTTCTCCATCAACTTTTATAAGTCTATCTGGTATAATATAAGTTCTACCTTCGTATAAATGTTTGCCGTTTCTTAAGTTTTTTTCGTTTAAAGCAATAAAATCTGAATAATATTTAGACGGACTCATATCAAACTTACGAAGTAAGGTGTAAATACCCTCTCCTTTTTGAGCTACAACCGTTTTTTCTTTATCTTGAGAATAGAGCTGAGTAACTGCTATTACTAGCATTATACTTAAAATTGCATATTTTTTCAATATCATTAGTGGACTTTTACACAAATATTATCAAAAATACTGCCCAATTCCAAAAACTAAGCCTTTTGATGCATTTTTTGTTACACCATACCCATAATCTATCCTAAAAATTGCGTTAAAAATCTTTTTGTGAATAAAACGTAAACCAACACCTGGATATACTCTTAAATTATCTGAATCTATAAAATCGTCCAATTGCCCGCCTGGATTACGCCAAGTACCAGCATCTACAAATGTATTTCCTTGTAATACAAACCAATTTTTATCTACCAGAGTATATCTGTATTCAGTATTTAAAACAATAGATCCCGTACCTCTATCTATTATATTACCAACGCCTCTTATATTTATATTATTATCTACAGAAAACGGAGCAAAAGGTGTTTCATCATTAGTAGCTAAGCCTACTCGTAACCTATTAGCCCAATTACCACGTTCACCTACTCTTTTGTAGTAAACAAAGTCGTTAAAAGCAACTACAAAATTATCTAGTTCTTTTGTAGAGCTATGCACGTATTGAGTATTTAAAGTACTTTTAAATCCGTCTAAATATTGATAATGATATTGTATATTACTGTATTTATAAATTGCCTTATATGAAAACTTATTTACATCTAATGCTTGTGGTACGTTTACATTGGTTGCTCCACGTATGTAGTTGTATTTTTCAGTAAAAAAATTCACACCCAAATCTAAGCTATGTCTTTGGTTAAATTGATACAAACCCAAGATCTCCACAGCTTCATTATGATACTTGTAATCTGCGGTGCTGTTATCAAAAAAAATAGGCTCTTGTGTTTTTAAATTGTTATAGCTTACAGCCAAACCCGCTTTTGCACTAAACAAATAGGGAGCTCTAAAAAGCAAACCATAAGAGTTAAATATATCTTTCTGATAAAAACCACCTATAGTAATATTACGCCCCGTAAAATTAAACTCCTGTATACCTATCCTAAAAGCAAAATCATCATTAGAAGAAGTATACAAATTTGCAAATGGTATTATGGTAAAATTTTCTTCTACTGTAAAAACCAAATTATACGCTTTATCTACAGTATTGTTAACCAATTGAAAAGTAGCATTTGCTATTGAAGGTAATTTTTTAAGCTGATTAACAGCCTCTAAAATAGCAGTAGAATCTGTAACAGCACCTGGAGTTATTGGCACTATATTTTTTAAGAATGATACTTTGGTTTTTTTAGCTCCAACAAAACTAACATCAGCAATTTTTAGTTCTTGAGAAACTATAATTCCACAAAAAAGGAAACAAAATAAATAAATTAGTTTTTTCATAATTTAAGGAGAAAAGTCGGTTTCTGTTAATAAGTTAACCCAATTATCTTGGCTAACTGCCATTAAAGTAAAACCGTAGGTTTGTGTTTTATTTAAAGTTGGTGGCTCTTTAGTTGTTATGTTAAGCACTACATTGTCTAGTTTGTAATACTGAAACATTTTGTCATTAGTATACGTGCCCGACAAAAAGTTATTTTGATTATCTGTTACTACCTGAAAATAAATAACAGAATCTGTATACAAGCCATCTTCCCAAGAAAAAATTGGCATTGTAGGTTCTGTTTCATCAACAGATACTGTATTAATTTTTTCTGTAGGTTTAGTAATATGTTTTAAGCGTATTGGGTTGCATATATGTATTTTACCATCTTCTTTAAAAGACACAATAACCCATTTTTCTTCTGAAGAGTTAATTAAGAAACGCTTTATTTTTCCGTTAAAAACATTAAATATGTCAGGAGCTAACTCTGTATATGCTTCAAAATTATTTTTATCTACAGCTATATTTTCTGTTTCAAAATACCTAAAATTGGTAGCTCCTTCCCTTGGGTAAAAAAACACATTTACTTCTCCTTGTTTGTCTCCACTAGCTGCACAAGCAATAACATTGTCTTTAACCACAGTCTCACCGTCTAAAGCAAATTTTAATGAAGATAAACTAGTTAATCCATCTTCTGAACAACCGTAGGTTATCAAAATTAAAAAAAGAAGAAAATATTTTAATTTACTTAAATCCATAATATTGTTTTAAAACCAATTCCGCTGGTTTATTTTGCGGTGTAAACCTATTATCATCTTCACCACCAACCTTGTCGTGGTCTATAAACCATTTCCAAACATAGCCTCCAGCAAACCAATCCTCTGCCCAAAACATCTCTAAAATAGCTTTAGTAGCATTAGATTGTGCTTCTAAATTTACTTTAGTCTGGTTACGGTCTACCAACCAAGGTTTTTCTCCTGTAAAGTCCATACTTCTGTAACCATATTCTGTAAATAAAATTGGTTTATTTAAAGTGTTAGACATTTGTTTTAATGCCTTTTTATGTGGTTGCCATCCTGCTTTTAATTGATCTACAGTTGGGTGTTGCTCTTTAGACAAAGGAAAATATGCATCTACACCAACGTAATCTATACTTTTCCAAAAAGGAACTCTAGGATACTCATCCCAATTGGCCGCATAGGTTAACTTACCTTTATATACTTTTTTGACATCTGTTATTAATTGGCTCCAAAAATCTGGTCTATGCAGTACAAATTTTTCAAGCTCGGTACCAATACAAAAAATATCTACATTAACTTCTTCTGCTAATGCCGCGTATGTTAAGATAAAATCTGAGTACTTTTTTTCAAACTTCTGCCAATGCTCCTCTGTTTTCATTTCTAATGTGCCCGTAAACTTGCCATCTCTAATCCAAATTTGAGGCTTTAGCATTATACTCATCTTATTTTTATGTAAAATATCTACATAATGCTTTATACCATCTCTTCGTTCTCCAAACCATTGCCTGTCCGAGTTGTAAATTAAATCGGGCTCATTAACATCTCTTATAAAACCAAATGGCATAACAGATGCTGCGTTTGCATTTATAGCCAAAATAGGAGCTATATTTTTCTGAGTAACTTTATCTCTTGAAGAGACAAAGCTTATTCCGTTTATCTTTTTTTCTACTTGGCTATTGCATGAGAATTGCAAACAAAACAATATAAGGAGGCCTAATTTTTTCACAAACTATAATTTTAAACCTCCTAAATTAAGGTATTTAATGTTAGTGCCTAAAAAATTGCTCTTAGTCCTAAGTTAAATGTTTCACCCAGTCCTGTATTATCACCTCCAACAAAATTGGTATACAACAACTCTAAGTTAAGTGCATTTGTTAATTGGTATTTTGCCCCACCACCTAAAGCTGTGTAGTTCTGACTAAAATTATTTCCTAAATCTATACGTTGTGAGTGTTGCGCTAAAGCCAAAACCGTAAATTTATTTGCCGGAAAATAACTTAGAAAAACACCAGGAGTTAACCCTAAACTATTGTTTGCAAAGCTCTTTTCTTTATCTCCAAAATTAAGCTCTGTGTTTAACTCTGTAAATAATTGCCACTTATCTCCAGGAAAAGTATAATCATAAAAAAACCTGTTTTGCCATATAAATCCGTTTTGATCTAAAAAAACATCGTTCTCTGTTTCATTATCTACCAAAGGAATATATAAAGAACTTTGTATAGAAAAATTACCCACAGATTCAAAAGGCACAAACTTTACAGATGGCGCAAAAGATGTTAAACCAGCTCTAGAAATACCGTCTTCACTCTTAAATTTTAAAGCATCTAAAGTTTTAGAGCCATTAATGGTATTAGAGCGTATTTTTAATATTACACCTACATTCCATCTATTGTTTTCACCTACACCTGTATAACCTTCTAATGTAGAGGTAAAAAATGTTTGTCTTGGCTGCTTACCGTCTGTAAATGTACTTTCTGTTTCTGTGTAGATATTATTAAACCATTTAATATCAAACTGTCCTTTTCCTATTAATTTAGATGGTGTATACTGCTGTATATTACTTTTTTGAGCATCGTCTTCATCTTCTTGGGAGTATCCTGTAAACGTAGTTAGTAAACCTAACAGTAAGGCTATTGTTTTTAATTGTTTCATATTCTTTTATTGTTGTTTGTTGTTTGTTGTTTTACTTATTTATTTTTATTGCTTATTTAGTGTCCAGTCATATGCATAAAAAGACACTTTTGCTTTAGCATCAATTTTGTCTTTTCTGTAAAGATTTACAAAGTCTATTAAAGATGTACCGTCTTGTGTAAAATCTCCTTTATACCACTCAAAAATTTGAGAAAGCTTCACCTTATTTTTATTCACCATAATAAAGCTAGGATTGTTAATGGCTATTTCTGTTTGCATTTGCAATTGATCCTCTATTATGCTTGGCATATAGGCTTTGTTAATAATTGGAGGACAACCTAAACCTGCACAAACCAGTACAAAATGAAAACGTGGCTCTTTAGGAAAAACTGCACGTAGCATTTTATGCTCCATATCATTTAAAGTAAGCTCTTTGCCTGCTACAGTATGTTTTATTTTATCAAAAAAACCTGTTTTATCTAAAGGAGATTTTAACGGGTAATTTTCTACTACATTTTTTATAACATTAATATTGTAAGCATTAATCCAAAAAGCCTGGTAGGTAGCAACATCACTCTTAGCTACTTTTATAGTTTTCATTTGCTCTACAAGGTTGTTTAACTCTTTAGGCGACTCTTTAATACTTTTATAAGCTACTTTACCATTCATAACATTGGTATTAAAAAAAGCATTAGCTTTAGTAAAAAAGTTGTTTGTATCTTGAGAAAAACCAGTTGCCATACTAAATAGAATAAGTAAGACCGATATTTTAATAGTATTTTTCATATTACTTTGGTATTATTTAATAAGTGTGTCGCTGCTTTTTATTAAAACATACAACAACATCTTAATTTTATTTGAAGCAAAGAAACTTGTTAAGTATCACATTTTGATAACAAAACGAAATCAAGTTTATTCTTATTTAGAAAATATATAAATAAACTTTTCAACGTTAAGTTTAGATCTTTAAACCCGACAGACACCTTAATATTTAAAACTATGGAGCACATTGTTATTATTGGTAATGGTATTGCAGGCGTAACTGCCGCAAGACACATTAGAAAATTATCTGACAAAAAAATTACAATTATTTCTGCTGAATCTGAGTACTTTTTTTCTAGAACTGCGCTTATGTATGTGTATATGGGTCATATGAAGTTTGAACATACACAGCCTTATGAAAATTGGTTTTGGAAAAAAAATAGAATTGAACTTGTAAACGGATATGTGAACAATGTAGACCACACCAATAAAAAGGTAGATTTAGAAAATTTATCTATTTCTTATGACAAACTAATTATTGCAACTGGCTCTAAACCTAATAAATTTGGTTGGCCAGGACAAGATTTAAAAGGTGTGCAAGGTTTATACTCTAAACAAGATTTAGAACAGTTACAAAAAAACGCTCCGGACAATAAAACTTGTAAAAGAGCTGTAATAGTTGGTGGCGGATTAATTGGTATAGAAATGGCAGAAATGCTACGCTCACGCAAAATACCTGTTACCTTTTTAGTAAGAGAAACTAGTTTTTGGAATGGTGTTTTACCAAAAGGAGAGTCTGAACTTATAAACGAACATATTTTAGACCACCACATAGATTTACGTTTAAACACCAACTTAGTAGAAATTATTGCCGATGAAAACGGGCGAGCTAAAGCTATTACTACAGATAAAGGAGAAACCATAGAGTGCACTGTTGTTGGTTTAACTGCAGGCGTATCTCCTAACATAGATTTTTTAAAGGAATCTGGTATAGAATTAGGTCGTGGTGTTAAAGTAAATAGGTTTTTAGAAACAAACATTAAAGATATTTATGCCATTGGAGATTGTGCAGAACAACACCAAAGCATAGGAAACAGAAGACCTATTGAAGCTGTTTGGTATACTGGTAGAATGATGGGCGAAACCTTAGCCCAAACCATTTGCGGTAACAAGTTAGAATACAAACCAGGGCATTGGTTTAACTCTCCTAAGTTTTTAGATATAGAATACCAAACTTATGGTTGGGTTTTTAGCGAGCGTAACAAACAAGATTATGAAGCACATTTTCATTGGAGACACGCCAAAGAAAATATTTGCATAACAATTGCTTACCATAAAGACACTAAAGAGTTTTTAGGCATTAACACCTTTGGTATTCGTATGCGTCACGAGGTTTTTAACAAATGGCTTACTCAAAAAAAGGATATAGAATTTGTGCTTCAACATTTAAAAGATGCCAATTTTGACCCCGAGTTTTATAAACAATATGAAACCGAAATTTTATCAAAATACAATGCTGAATTCAACACCAATTTATCAGCAAAAAAGAAAAGTTTAAAAAGAATATTCAACATCGCTTAATCAATAAAAAAAATGAAAACAATTAAATATTTAGGCCTTGTTATATTTTTAGTAGGATTGGGCATTTTTGCAGCTACTCCTTTTTTAGGAAATTTTAAACTAGACCAAAAAACCTTTGATGAAACAATTAGCAGTCAAGGTGTTAAAAGCGAACTGTTAATTAAAGATCTTGAATCTAAGTTAGTTGGCAAAGATTTTTCTAGCTCAACTTTTTTAGCTCCCGTGCTTGATGATGCTATAGACAAAGCAAATACCACGCACATAAAAAATAAAGAATGGGGCAAAAAAACATATGCTAGTGGAGACAATATGGCGGCGGCAATTCGTAAAGCTTCTAGTTATGGTTTTATACCAGAAAACAAAGGCACAATGTGGTTTTTAACCTTTGGATTAGGTATTATTGGAGCCCTAATGTTTATACTACCTAATGTAGTTTTACTAGGCAAAAAAGGAATAAAAAATGATGGCATTTATTTAAAAAGTGCTACAAACCGTGGTATAGTTGCTTGGCTAGTTTTCTTCTTTTTATTTAGTTTTTATATTATACTTTATTTTTATTCTGAATACGCAGTAAACTGGACATTTTTAGTAGACCCAATTAGTGAGTCTCTTAGCGGCAACCCTGCGGGCCATTGGTTTGTATATGGTTTTATGTATTGTGTAGTTATGACGGTAATGGCTGTACGTATGTACATTAAATACAGACATAATATGTACCAAATTTTTCGTACTACGTCTGTTTTATTTTTTCAGATAGTATTTGCATTCTTAATTCCAGAAATTATGGTGCGCTTGCAAATGCCGTATTATGATTTTAAAAATGCATTTCCTTTAGATTACGATTTCTTTTTTCAATGGAATTTAAAAGACCTTATTGCTAATGGTGGCATTGGTATTTTTATTCTTGTTTGGGGAATAGCTCTAACCTTGGTTATTGTACCAATAATGGTCTATTTCTTTGGTAAAAGATGGTATTGCTCTTGGGTATGTGGCTGTGGTGGTTTAGCAGAAACATTAGGAGACCCATACAGGCAGCACTCTAGCAAATCTTTATTTTCTTGGAAAGTAGAACGCTGGTTAATACACGCTGTTTTAGTTTTTGCAGTTGGGATGACGCTTATGACACTTTACAGCTTTTTTGCAGAATCTAGTACTGTTTTAGGTATAAAAACACAAACCGTACAAAACGTGTACAGCCTTTTAATAGGAGCTATTTTTGCAGGTGTTATTGGTACAGGTTTTTACCCAATTTTTGGCAACAGAGTTTGGTGTAGGTTTGGTTGTCCATTAGCTGCTTACCTAGGTTTTGTGCAACGCTTTAAATCTAGGTTTAGAATTACAACTAATGGTGGCCAGTGTATATCATGTGGTAACTGTTCTACTTACTGTGAGCAAGGAATAGATGTACGTGCATATGCGCAAAAAGGAGAAAACATTGTACGCTCTAGCTGTGTTGGTTGTGGTGTATGTTCTGCTGTTTGTCCACGTGGAGTTTTAAAATTAGAAAACGGACCAGAAGAAGGACGTATTAACCCTACTGAAGTTTTATTAGGTAACGATGTTGACTTAATGGACTTGGTTAACAAAAAATAAATTATGTTATTCCGTTTAGTCTTAATTTCACTTGTCATATTTGCAAACCTTAATGATGTAGATACTAAAGAATACCGTAAAGAATATTATGCCTCTGGTGTGCTAAAAGCAGAAGGGTGGGTAAATAATGATAATAAAGAAGGTTTTTGGAAATTTTATAATGAGAATAAAACTCTTGCCAAACAAGGACATTACACCAATAATAAACAAGAAAACTATTGGTACTTTTACACCCAAAAAGGAACACTAGAAAAAGAAGGCCATTATAAAAACGGTGATAAAACTGGTTGGTGGCTATTTTATACTAGTGATGGTAAAATTAACCACAAATGCCAATTAGCCTATAATGTTAAAAATGGATACTGCTTAAAGTATAAAAATGAAAAGCTTTCCTCTGCCGAAAAATATAAAAATGGTAAAAAAATTAAAGAATGGTTTAGTTTTGCAGGTTTTAAAAAGGAAAACAATTTATCCGATTTAAGGTAATGACAAAAATAAACGTAATTATTCCGGCTTATAACGAAGCCGATTCTATAGGTAAAGTTATAAAAGACATACCATCAATTGTTTCCGAAATTATTGTTGTGAACAACAATTCTACAGATAACACCGTTAGTAATGCAGAAGAAGCAGGTGCTACCGTGCTTACTGAAAACAGAAAAGGATACGGTTATGCCTGTTTAAAAGGTATGGATTACATTGCAAAAAAGTCCAACAAGCCAGATATTATCGTATTTATTGACGGAGATTACTCAGATTATCCAGAAGAACTGATAAAAATTGTAGATCCCATACTAAAAAATAAAGTAGATTTTGTTGTTGGTGCCAGAACTAAAAAAGGTAGAGAAAATGGTAGTATGACACCACAGCAGGTTTTTGGAAATAAGCTTGCCACCGTGTTAATGAAAATTTTCTTTGGTGCTAATTTTACAGACCTTGGGCCATTTAGAGCCATTAAATACAATACACTTTTAGATTTAGAAATGCAAGACAAAACCTATGGATGGACCGTAGAAATGCAACTCAAAATTCTAAAGAAAAAGTTAAAATATTTAGAGGTTCCTGTACGTTATAAAAAAAGAATTGGTGTATCAAAGGTCTCAGGCACAGTAAAAGGTACTATATTTGCCGGTGTAAAGATCCTTGGATGGATATTTAAATACAGTTTTAAATAAATATGGAAATTGCAATTACATACATAATTATAGGTATATATAGTTTAGCTCTTCTACTGATTTTCTTCTACAGTTTAGCTCAACTTAACTTACTTGTTAATTATTTGGGTTATAAAAGAAGAAACAAAGAAGCCCCTAAATACAACCTTTTAGACGCTAAAGAAGTTCCTTATGTAACAATACAACTTCCTATTTACAATGAAGAATATGTTGTAGAAAGATTGTTAGAAAACATTGCTAAAATTGAATACCCTAGTAACAAATTAGAAATTCAAGTTTTAGATGATTCTACAGATGACTCTGTAATTGAAACAGCTAGACAAATTGAAGCTTTACAAGAAACAGGTCTAGATATACAACATATTAGAAGAACAAACAGGCAAGGCTACAAGGCCGGAGCCCTAAAAGAAGGTTTAATATCTGCAAAAGGTGATTTTATTGCCATTTTTGATGCCGATTTTTTACCTGACTCAGATTGGTTAAAGAAAACAGTTATTTACTTTAAAGACGAAGAAATAGGTGTTGTACAAACTAGATGGGGACACATTAACAGAGATTATTCTGTTTTAACAAGAATACAAGCTTTTGCTTTAGATGCACACTTTACATTAGAACAAGTTGGACGTAATGCAAAAGGACACTTTATAAATTTTAACGGGACAGCAGGTATATGGAGAAAAACCTGTATTATAGATGCTGGTAACTGGGAAGGCGACACTTTAACTGAAGATTTAGATTTAAGTTACCGTGCACAATTAAAAAATTGGAAGTTTAAATATTTAGAAGACGTAGAAACACCTGCAGAATTACCTGTTGTTATTTCTGCTGCTCGTTCTCAGCAATTTAGATGGAACAAAGGTGGTGCAGAAAACTTTAGAAAATCTGTGGTTAGCGTTGTTTCTGCTAAAAACATCTCTTTTAAAACTAAGTTTCACGGAGTAATGCACCTTTTAAATAGTTCTATGTTTTTGTGCGTATTTTTAGTAGCACTTTTAAGCATACCTATGTTATACATTAAAAGTAGAAACGAATCTTTAGGTTGGGTTTTTGAAGTAACTAGTTTCTTTATTTTAAGTACAGTTATACTATTTGTATGCTACTGGTTTACTTTTAAAAGTATACAAGGTAGTAGCCTTAGTAAGTTTATAGACTATATAAGACTTTTCTTTACATTCTTTTCTATTGCTCTAGGTTTTTCTTTACACAATACACTTGCTGTTTTAGAAGGTCACAGAGGAAAAAGAAGCGAATTTGTACGTACTCCTAAATTTAATATCAATAATATTTCTGATAGTTGGAAAGGGAACAAATACCTTGCTAAAAAATTATCTCCAAATATGATTATAGAATTTGGACTAATGTTATATTTCTTATTTGGTATGTACTCTGCAATTCCTTTAAACGATTTTGGTCTTTTTCCATTCCATTTTATGTTGTTTTTAGGCTTTGGTTACGTTTTCTTTAACTCGCTTACAGCAAAGGCATAAACTAATTTTACCATTAAATTATAACACATTAATTTATTCTAATTTTTATTAGGGTGATATAGGTTTACTCTGCTTAAAATTCTAGATTCATATTTTTATTCTCAGAAGATTACAAACATAGAATTGCATAATTTTTAGTACTTTAGGAGACTTAATGTAAATTATAATTTTTGTAATGCAAGTAAAAATTTTATCATATTATAGGTTACACAAAATACCTATATTATTACTACTTGCTAGCTTACTATTTTACTACACTTTTGCTTACCATTTGGTACGCACAGATTTTCCTAAGTTAATTACATTAACTGCAGCACTATTCTTTTTATGCTACAAGCTTATTCAGTTTGAAAAATGGAACTTAAAACTATTATTCACTGCTGGTGTATTATTTAGACTTGTGTTTTTGTTTGTAGAGCCAATGCTTTCTCAGGATTTTCATAGGTTTATTTGGGATGGAGAATTAGTATTACAAGGTTTAAACCCTTATTTACAAACTCCAGACACCATTGTAGAGCTAGGAAAAATTAGCATAGATAATGCTGCGCACCTGTATGCTAGTATGGGAGAAATTAGTGCTAAAAATTTTAGTAACTACCCTCCTTTAAATCAGTTTATATTTGCCTTAGCTGCATTTTTTAGCGGTAAAAGTATGCTTGGAGGCATACTAACAATGCGTATTATTATTATACTTGCAGATATTGGCATTCTATATTTTGGGCGCAAATTACTAGCAAAGCTAAACTTATCATCACATTTACTATTTTGGTATTTTTTAAACCCGCTAGTTATTATAGAGCTTACCGGAAATCTTCATTTTGAAGGTGTAATGCTTTTCTTTTTTATATGGAGTATGTACTTGCTTGCTCAAAAAAAGTATTTGTTAGCTGCGCCAATTTTAGCACTTTCAATAGCCACAAAGTTGGTTCCTCTTATTTTTCTACCTCTTTTTATAAGACATCTAGGTTTAAAAAAAACAATTCCGTTTTATACTATTATTGGTGTTACAGTTCTTGCTCTTTTAATCCCTTTTTATTCATCAGAATTTATAAATAATTACACCACAACTATAGGACTTTGGTTTAGTAATTTTGAGTTTAATGCTAGCATCTATAATATTATTAAAAAAGTTGCCGAAATTAATGGTAGTAAAGACTGGGAAACTATAAAGGCTTTTGGTAAAATCTCTCCCTACATAACTATTATTATGGTCTTGCTTTTTTCATTTATAAAAAATAATAAAACCATTACCAGCTTATTTACTAGTATGCTTTGGGTACTAACTATTTACTATTTTATATCTACTACAGTACACCCTTGGTACATTATATTTTTAATATTACTTAGTGTATTTACTAAGTTTAGATTTGCTATTATATGGTCCGCAGCTGTTTTCTTAAGCTATTGGGCATATGCAAACCCAGATTTTAAAGAGCATTTAGGAATACTCGTAATTGAGTATATTGCAATATTTGGTGTTATTATTTACGAAATACTTAAGTTAAAAAGACAAAACTTATTATATTCAAAAAAAGAAACTTCTAAATTAGGCTAGCTCAATTTAATTTGTACATTTGATCTTGTAATGAACAAGAACACAAACATATTATTTATTAGCAGGGTTTCTACACCCTTAGCTACGCTTGTTCCTACACGCCGCCGCCCGTAAGGGTATTACTTCTATATAGGAATTAGGTGAGTCCAATTCCGTTTTTCAAGACATAAAATTTTACAATACTAACATAAAAGCAACATTCAATGAGAATTGTAATTGCTAATGCATCGCATATTAAATATGCGCAAATAATTTCTGATACAATAACAGATTCTGCCAAAGTACGCGGTACTGGTATTGCCAAACGTACGCCAGAATATATTTTAAAAAGGCTACAAAATGGTAATGCTGTTATTGCATTAGACGGAGAAAAATTTGCAGGTTTTTGTTACATAGAGGTTTGGGGACACAATAAATTTGTTGCCAATTCTGGACTTATTGTTCATCCTGATTTTAGAAATCTTGGACTTGCAAAACAAATTAAAGAACGAATTTTTAAGCTCTCTAGAGAAAAATTTCCTGACGCAAAAATATTTGGTATTACTACAGGCTTAGCTGTTATGAAAATGAACTACGAGCTTGGTTACAAACCTGTTACATTTTCTGAACTTACAGATGACCCTGAATTTTGGAAAGGCTGCCAAACTTGTAAAAATTTTGATGTACTAACCAGAACAGAACAAAAAATGTGTTTGTGCACTGGTATGTTGTACGATCCTGCTGCAAAACAAAAAGCTACCCAAAAAAAAGAGGTAGATGGCAAAGTATTTAAAAGATTAAAAAGCATAAAAGAACAATTGTTCTTAAAAAAGAAAAATAAAGATGAGTAAATTAGTTTTAGCATATAGCGGTGGTTTAGATACGTCTTACTGCGCAAAATATTTATCAAAAGACAAAGGTTTTGAGGTACACGCTGTTAGTGTAAATACTGGCGGTTTCTCTACACAAGAAATTTCTAACATTAAAAAGAAAGCCATAGAATTAGGCGCAAGTAGCTATACTTCTATAGATGCCGTGCAGACTTTTTATAACAAAGTTGTAAAGTATTTAATTTTTGGTAATGTTTTAAAAAACAATACATATCCATTATCTGTTAGTGCAGAACGTATTGTACAAGCTATAGAAATTGTAAATCACGCTAAAAAAATAGGTGCAAAATATATTGCGCACGGTAGTACAGGTGCTGGTAATGACCAGGTTAGGTTTGATATGATTTTTCAGATAATTGCACCAGAAATAGAAATTATTACCCCTATTAGAGACAATCAATTATCTAGAGAAGTAGAAATTGCATATTTAAAGGAAAATGGTGTTGACTACCCTTGGGAAAAGGCAAAATACTCTATTAACAAAGGGCTTTGGGGAACTTCTGTTGGTGGTGATGAAACACTAACATCACATTCTCCATTGCCAGACACTGCATATCCTAGTCAGCTTACAGAAAATAACCCCTTAGACGTTAAGTTAACTTTTACTAAAGGAGAACTTACCGCTATTAATGATGAACAAGATAAGCCTATTAACAACATTACAAAGTTAAATGATGTTGCTTCTAAATTTGCTATTGGTAGAGATATACACGTTGGCGATACAATTATTGGTATTAAAGGTAGAGTTGGTTTTGAGGCTGCTGCATCATTACTAATTATAAAAGCACACCATTTGTTAGAAAAACACACACTTACAAAATGGCAACAATACCAAAAAGAACAACAAGGTAACTTTTATGGTATGTTATTACATGAGGGTAATTACCTAGATGAAGTAATGCGTAACATTGAAGCTTTTCTTAAAGACACTCAAAAAAATGTTTCCGGAGATGTATTTATTACGCTACATCCATACAGGTTTGAGCTTAATGGAATAGCATCTAAACATGATCTTATGAATGCTTCTTTTGGTAGTTATGGCGAAATGAATAAAGGATGGACAGCTGACGATGCAAAAGGGTTTATTAAAATTTTATCTAACTCTGGTAAAATATACAATCACGTAAATAAAAATTAAATAGGATGATTAACATAGGTATTATTGGTGGTTCTGGTTACACAGGTGGTGAGTTAATAAGGTTACTTTTAAATCACCCTAAAGTAAATATAGATTTCATTTACAGCACAACTAGAGCTGGTAAAAATATTACAACAGCACATCCAGATTTATTAGGACAAACAGATCTTAAGTTTACTGGTGACGTAAATTTAAAAGTAGACCTTGTTTTTTTATGTCTTGGTCACGGTAATTCTACCACTTTCTTAACAGAAAATTCATTTTCAAGTAACACTAAAATCATAGATTTAAGTAATGATTTTAGGTTACATAATGATGCTATTTTAAACGGAAAAGAATTTATTTACGGCTTGCCAGAAACTAATAAGGATAAAATAAAAACAGCTAATTACATAGCTAATCCAGGTTGTTTTGCTACAGCAATTCAGCTTGCATTATTACCATTGGCTAAGGCAAATATTTTACATAATGATGTACATATAAATGCAGTAACTGGCAGTACTGGCGCTGGCGTAAAACCGGGCGACTCTACCCATTTTAGCTGGCGAAACAACAATGTATCTTGGTACAAGCCATTTACACACCAACATTTAGGAGAAATTGGAGAAAGTTTAATGAGCTACAACTATGAAATTGGAGAGTTACTATTTCTTCCGCAAAGAGGAAATTTTGCTAGAGGCATTTTTGTTACTGCTTACTCAAAATACAAAGGGAGTTTAGAAGATGCTTACAAGCTGTATACTAATTTTTATGCTGATGCAAAATTTACAAACGTATCAGACTCAGAAATTCATTTAAAACAAGTAGTAAACACCAACCAATGTCACTTGCATTTACACCTACACAATGGTAATTTATTAGTTACATCTGCTATAGATAATTTACTAAAAGGTGCATCTGGACAAGCGATACAGAATATGAATTTAATGTACGGTTTTAATGAAGATGAAGGTTTAAACTTAAAAGCATCCGCATTTTAACATCAATCTAAAAAATAAAACCAATATGAAACTAGCTATTATAGGTGCCGGAAACTTAGGATTATCTATTGCCAAAGGTATTTTAAACTCTAACGGAGCAACTACAATGTATTTAACTAAAAGAAGTACAGAAAGTATTGAAGAGTATAAAACTTATGGCAACGTAACTGTTACTGCAGACAATAGAGAGGCTGTAAAAAATTCTGACGTATTAATTTTTGCTGTACAGCCCAATCATTTTGAAGGTATTTTAAATGATGTAAAAGATTTGCTTACAGAAAAACATATTATAATATCTACCATAACTGGTTTTAGTATTAAAAAAATTGAAGCTGTACTAGGTAAAGACACCTATATTATTAGGAGTATGCCAAATACGGCTATTTCTGTAGGACAATCTATGACGTGTGTTTGTAGTAATGAAATGGGTAAAAAACGAATAGAATTAGCCAAAGCTATTTTTAATAGAATGGGACATTCGTTAGAAATTCCAGAAAGTCAAATGCAAGCTGCTACAGTAATTTGTGCTAGCGGAATTGCCTTTTGGATGCGACTAATACGTGCTACTACGCAAGGAGCAATACAACTAGGCTTTGATGCTAAAGAAGCACAAGAATTGGCAATGCATACGTGTAACGGTGCCGCTAGTTTATTAATAGAATCTGGTAACCACCCTGAGCAAGAAATAGACCGTGTAACTACGCCAATGGGTTGCACTATTAAAGGTTTAAACGAGATGGAGCACCAAGGATTAAGCTCTTCTTTAATTAGAGGAATTGTAGCTTCATTTGACAAAATAAGTGAGTTTAAAGTAAAAAATTAAGGATGAATTTATTTGATGTATACCCTTTATACAATGTAACTCCGGTTTCTGCAAAAGGCAGTCAAGTTATAGATGATAAAGGTCAAGAATATTTAGATTTTTATGGTGGTCATGCAGTTATTTCTATTGGTCATTCTCACCCACATTATGTGCGCAGAATTAAAGAACAATTAGATAAAATTGGCTTTTATAGCAATGCTGTACAAAACCCATTACAAAGTGAGTTGGCAGAAAAACTTGTAGAGCTATCTAATTGTCATAATTACAATTTGTTTTTATGCAATTCTGGTGCAGAAGCTAATGAAAATGCCTTGAAATTAGCATCATTCTACACTAATAAATCTAGAGTTATTGCTTTTAATAACGGATTTCATGGTAGAACATCTGCTGCTGTTGCTGCCACAGACAATGCTGCTATAAATGCACCTATAAACAAACAACAGAAAGTAACTTTTTTAGCATTTAATGATATTGAATCTTTTACTTCCGAAATTGAAAAAGATGATGTTTGTGCTGTTATTTTAGAGGCAGTACAAGGTGTTGGTGGTTTAGACGAGCCTACAACAGAATTTTATCAAAATATAGAAGCATTATGTAAAAAACACAATGTTGTTTTAATTGCAGATGAAGTACAGTCTGGTTACGGTAGAACAGGAAAGTTCTTTGCCTACCAGCATCATAATATAAAACCAGATATTGTAACAATTGCTAAAGGTATGGGTAATGGTTTTCCTGTTGGTGGTGTTCTAATTCAAGAAAAAATAAAAGCCTCTTACGGTTTATTAGGTACTACTTTTGGTGGCAACCATTTAGCTTGCGCTGCATCATTAGCAGTTTTAGAAGTTATAGAGCAAGAAGATTTAATACGCAATGCGGCAAAATTGCACACCTACTTTGTAGAACAAGCAGCTACAATACCACAAATAAAAAAAGTAAAAGGTCGTGGTTTAATGTTAGGACTTCAGTTTGATTTTGAAGTTGGTGATCTTAGAAAAAAAATGATATACAATCAGTTTGTATTTACTGGCGGAGCTAAAGATAAAACCTTATTACGTATTCTGCCTGCGCTAAACATAACCACAGCTTTAATAGATGTGTTTTTTGATGCTTTACAAGCCGAATTAAATAAATTATAATGAAGAATTACGTTTCCATAACAGATATAGATTCTCTTCCCAATTGGGTTGATGAAGCCATAGAATTAAAGAAAAACCCTAAAAAACATAAAAACTTAGGAGAAGATAAAACCATTGTATTATTATTTTTTAATAACAGTTTAAGAACACGGTTAAGCACACAAAAGGCTGCCCAGAACTTAGGTATGGAGGTTATTGTAATGAATTTTGGCTCTGAAGGTTGGACACTAGAATTTACAGATGGCACTGTAATGGACCAAGGTAAATCTGAACACATTAAAGAAGCTGCACAGGTAGTTTCTCAGTACTGTGATGTTATTGGTATTAGAGCCTTTGCAAATTTACAAGATAAAGAAGAAGATGAGGCAGAATTGGTTATTAACGGATTTATAAAACACGCCACAGTTCCTATTTTAAATATGGAAAGTTCTGTTGGCCACCCGTTACAAGCATTGGCAGACGCTATTACTTTGGAAGAAAATAATGCAAAACCTAAACCAAAAGTTGTACTTTCTTGGGCTCCACATCCTAAAGCTTTACCGCACGCAGTAGCCAATTCTTTTGTAGAAATGATGCATTTGCAAGATGCTGACTTTGTAATTACACACCCAAAAGGGTACGAGTTAAATACTGATATTACAAAAAATACCACTATAGAATATGACCAAGAGAAGGCTTTAGAAAACGCTGATTTTGTATACGTTAAAAACTGGAGTAGTTATCAAGATTATGGTAAAACTATAAATCAAGATAAAAACTGGACAATTACTTTAAAAAAATTAGGAGCTGCTAAATTTATGCACTGCTTGCCTGTACGTAGAAATGTAATTGTAGAAGATGCTGTTTTAGACAGCAACCAATCTTTAGTAATAGAACAAGCCAATAACAGAACTTTTGCTGCACAAATAGCACTAAAAAAAATATTAGAAAACCAGTAACCATGGCACAAAAATTATCCATTGTAAAAATTGGCGGCAACGTAATAGAGAACAAAGAAGAACTAAGTAAGTTTTTAATTGCTTTTTCTAAAATTGAAGGCCTAAAAATATTAGTTCACGGTGGCGGAAAATTAGCTACAGAACTCGGAAAAAAACTAGGTATAGAATCTACACTTATAAACGGAAGACGTATTACAGACGCACAAAGTTTAGAGTTAATTACAATGGTATATGGTGGTTTGGCTAATAAAAACATTGTGTCTAAATTACAAAGTATAAATTGTAACGCTATAGGATTAAGCGGTGCAGATGCTAATGTTATACAAGCAGTAAAAAGACCAGTAAAAGACATAGATTATGGCTTTGCAGGTGATATTGTAACTGTTAATAGCAACGCTATTAATACTATGCTACAAAACAAATGGACTCCTGTTTTTTGTGCACTTACACATAATAAATCTGGGCAATTACTAAACACCAATGCAGATACTATTGCTTCTGAAATTGCAATTGCAATGAGTAGCTTATACAATACTACTTTGTATTATTGCTTTGAGAAAAAAGGTGTTTTACTAGACGTAACTAATAATAAATCTGTAGTAAAACAATTAAATACAGACACTTACAAAGAACTTTTAGATAGTAAGATAATTGCAGATGGTATGCTCCCAAAACTTGAGAACTGCTTTAATGCATTGCACAAAAAAGTAACTACGGTCTGCATAGGAGATGTTTCTATGTTAAATAAAAATGAAACGCTTTACACCACTATAACATTATAAAATGGAACAAAAACAGCTTACAGAAAAGGCTATAGATTTATTAAAAGAACTAATATCTATACAATCGTTCTCTTCTGAAGAAGATAAAACTGCAAATGCAATAGGAAACTGGTTTACAAGTTTTAATATTCCGTTTACTAGAGACAATAACAATGTTTATGCAAAAAACAAATATTGGGATAATAGCAAACCAACTCTGCTTTTAAACTCGCATCATGACACTGTAAAACCAAACTCTGCTTACACAAAAGATCCATTTAATCCGCATATAGAAGACGGAAAATTATACGGCTTAGGTAGTAATGATGCTGGTGGTTGTTTGGTGTCTTTATTGGCTACATTTGTTCACTACTACAACGCAGAGAACTTAAACCACAACATACTTATGGTTGCATCTATGGAAGAAGAATCTGCCGGACCAAATAGCTTAAGAGGTTTACTACCTAAACTACCAAAAATAGATGTTGCTATTGTAGGTGAACCTACTTTAATGCAGTTGGCTATTGCAGAAAAAGGACTTGTTGTTTTTGACGCAGAAGTAAAAGGAACACCATCTCATGCAGCGCACCCTAATAATGATAATTCTATTTACAACACTATAAAGGTGTTAGAGTGGTTTAAAAATTATACTTTTTCTAAAGTTTCTGATGTTTTAGGCGAAGTAAAACTTACGGTAACACAAATTAATGCTGGCAAGCAACATAATGTTGTACCTGCTAAAGTAGACTTGGTTATAGATGTTAGGGTTAATGATAAATATACAAATAAAGAGGTTGCAGAGATGTTACAAAAAGAAGCTCCTTGCAAGCTTACTCCGCGTGGTTTAAAATTAAATTCATCAGCTATAGATATTAGCCACCCTTTAGTGCAATCTGGTATTGCTTTAGAAAGAGAAACTTATGGTTCACCAACACTATCAGACCAAGCGGCACTTACGTGTCAATCTTTAAAATTAGGTCCAGGTGACAGCACTAGATCACATTCTGCAGATGAATTTATTTATGTAAATGAAATTGAAGAAGGTATAGATTTATATATTAAAATATTAAACGGGTTTCTGTAATAAGCAATCAACTATAAAAACAAAAAGATTATGAAACTTTGGGATAAAGGATTTAGTACCGATAAAAAAATAGATCACTTTACTGTTGGCAACGATAGAGAATTAGATTTGCTACTTGCTAAATACGATGTTATAGCGTCTAAAGCTCATGCAAAAATGCTTGGCAAAATAGGGCTTATTACAGCACAAGAAGCAGAAAGTTTGGTAAAAGAGCTTAATGAAATTGCAAAAACTATAGAAAAAGGAACTTTTGTTATTGAAGATTCTTTTGAGGATATGCACTCTAAAATAGAGTTTATACTAACCGAAAAACTAGGAGATACTGGCAAAAAAATACATACAGCACGTTCTAGAAACGATCAGGTTTTAGTGGCTATGCATTTGTATTTAAAAGATGAATTACAAGAAATTAAGAGCGAAGTAAAAGTTTTATTTGACCTGCTTTTAAACCTTGCCGAAAAATATAAAGGTGTACTATTACCTGGTTATACGCATTTGCAAATTGCTATGCCATCTTCCTTTGGACTCTGGTTTTCTGCCTATGCAGAGAGTTTAATAGATGATTTATATTTTGTTGATGCTGCATACAAAATAGCAGATCAAAATCCGCTTGGTAGTGCTGCTGGTTACGGAAGTTCTTTTCCTATAGACAGAGATTTTACTACTAAAGAAATGGGCTTTGCTACACAAAAATACAATGTTGTTGCTGCGCAAATGGGTCGTGGTAAAGTAGAAAAAGCTACTGCTTTTGGCATTAGCAATGTAGCCGCTACCCTATCTAAAATGGCAATGGATATTTGTTTGTATATGAGTCAGAATTTTAATTTTATTTCTTTCCCAGATGAGCTTACAACGGGTTCTAGCATTATGCCACATAAGAAAAACCCAGATGTTTTTGAGTTAATACGTGGTAAATGCAACAAACTACAAGCTATACCTAACCAATTAATTTTAATAACAAACAACTTACCTAGTGGCTACCACAGAGATTTACAGTTGGTAAAAGAAGTTATTATACCTGCAATACAAGACATTAAAGCTTGTTTAGAAATACTGACTTTTAGCTTAAAAGAAGTACGTGTAAATGAAGCTATTTTAGAGGATCCTAAATATGATTATTTATTTAGCGTAGACACCTTAAACGAGTTGGTTTTAAGCGGAATACCATTTAGAGATGCTTATAAAAAAATGGGCATAGAAATTAATGAAGGTACTTTTTCTCCTAAAAAAGATATTAAACACACACACCAAGGCAGCTTGGGTAATTTATGCTTGCAAGAAATTAGAAATAAATTAATTGATTAAATTTTACACCTTTTCCCCTAAACAAAAATAAAACCCCTGATCTCAGGGGTTTTATTTTGGCTATAAGTCAGCTATTAAAAATATTTTTCTCTAGCTAATTTTACATCAAACTAAAAATGTAAAATATGAAAGCTATTCTTGTTTATATTATCCTTGCTGCTATTTTGGTATTAAGTGTCTGGTAAATATTAGAAATAAAAAAAGCCGTGTTTTTAAAAACACGGCTTTTTTTATTAATTAACCATTCCTAGGTTAACAACTTCTTGTTTTGTTAAGTAACGCCAGTGTCCGCGTGGTAAATCTTTTTTAGTTAAACCACCGTAAATTACTCTGTCTAATTTAGCAACTTCATAACCTAGGTGTTCAAAAATTTTAGTAACAATATTACTTCTACTACTAAAAAGTTCAATACCAACTTGGTTCTTAGGTGCGTTATCTACATAGCTAATATCGTGTACGTTTACTACTTTTTCATCAATAGCAATACCGTCTTGAATCTTTTTTAAATCTGCAGCACTTAATGCTTTAGATAATTCTACATGATAAATTTTACGTAAACCATTTTTAGGGTTAACTAAACGTCTTGTTAGCTCCATATCATTAGTAAACAACAATAACCCTGTAGATGCTTTTGCCATTTTATCTACTGGCAATAACGTAGCTTTAGATGCATTAGAAATTAAACCAGCAACGTTTCTTTTCCCTTGCTCGTTTCTTACCATTGTACTAAAGTCTTTTGGTTTGTTTAATAAAACGTATTCTCTTTTTTCCGGGTTTAAGTGCCTACCGTCAAACTTAACAACGTCTGATAGTTTTACTTTATATCCCATTTCTGATACTACTTTACCATTTACGGTAACACTACCAGCAGCAATAAAAACATCTGCTTCTCTTCTAGAACATACTCCAGAATTAGCAACATATTTATTTAATCTTATAGAATCTGGATTAAATGGCTTTGGAGTATTTTTTGGTTTTGGAGCACCTGAACCAGTAAAATTCCTCTTTCTTGTTCCTCCATTATCCTTTCCTGAAGATTTTCTGTCCTTATTATAGTCAGATTTACTCATTGTATTATATTTTTTGCAAAGGTAGCAAAGGAATTTGAATAACTATATAATAGTTTAACTAATTAATCTTTAAACGTAACAGTGCTTTGTTGTTCTCTATTTACTTGTAAATTAGTAACATCTGAATTAGAATTACTATTTTAGCTTACTGAATTTACAACGCTCCTACTACACTTTAGTTAAGCTAATTTATTCTTCTTTTTTAAAAATATATAATGTGTTATCTCCGCTAAGTTGATATAGTTTATTATTGGCTATTTGAGGAATCTCAGTTTTTATCCAATCTCCTTCAAACCTATAGTGCCAATCTATTTTTAGTGTTTTTTTATTAAATGCAACAATACATTGCGGTATATAGTCTAAACCTAACTTTAAACGGTTCATTTCTGCTATAGTATAAATGTGAGTTTCATCTTCTGCATAGCCAGTACTCCACCTAAAACCAGAAAATACGTGCTCTTCTAAAGCATTTTTTAATGACTGATAATCTGCTTTGCCAGTAACTAAATCTATTGTTACTATATAAGCACCTGCTAAATGGTATAGGTACGATTTAGAAATATCTAGCTGAAAACCATCAGTAGAAGGTATTTTATGTTGCAAACGCCCTTGAAAAGCAGAACTTCCATAACCAGGCAATGCTTGCCATTTTCTATTTAGTTCACCTGTGTTACTATTAATATCTAAAACCAATTGTCCAGAACACGCAACTAATATAGAGTTCTGCCAAGCACCTATAAATTTAAGAACTTCATAGTTTTGTAAGTTGCCATCTCTGTCTTCAAACTTACCTAAAGTTTCTAAATTGAATTGCCAAACAAAGGCATCATCAGATATTATGAAAGAATAAATTTTAATTTTATCAGAAAAGAACAAAAAGGTATTCTTACGAAAAAAATAAAATAAATTTTTAAATTTTAGAAGAAATTTCTTTTCTCTTGTTTTTAAATTGTATAGATAATATTTGTTTGAAAAATTTGGATAGTCAAGTTTAAAATCACCAGAAAATATAATTGTTTCATTGCGTAAATCTTTACTATTTTTTAAATAGGATAAATTTTCAAATTTATTTTTATCTATCCAAGTTCCTGTTTTATCTGAATAGATAATTTTTTCTTTAAAATTCTCATAACTATTATCCAATACTTTATCAGAAATGAAAACTTCATTTTTAAATAATTCAAAGTCATTATTAACTCTTAAAATTAGATTTTCTGAGACTAAAAAATTTCTTATTAGTTCTTTTTTTTCTATTTGCAAAAACATATTATTGTGCTTTTATAAATTTATAAAGGTTTGAATTTGTATCATTAACTACACTTTCAAATATTTGAAATTGAGTATTTGTGTTTTGACCAAATAAGGATTGTTTTAAGCTTATATCAATATTATTAAATATTTCAGTTTTAGTAGGTCCTTTGCTGGTATCTGTGTTTTGAAATGCTTTTTTCCAAAGTTCTTTTAAATTATTTTTATTAGCCCCCGCTAACGCAAGCATCTTGCTTGTGCCGTTAAATAAATAATTAAACTAAAAAATTAATCTTTAAACGTAACAGTGCTTTGTCGCTCTCTATTTACTTGTAAATTAGTAACATCTGGTCTTGAGTAATGCCCAACGGGATCAAAGTTTTGTCGTTCTTCATACACCCTATTAAAGTCTATTTTTTGGCAGATTACTCCTTCTTTGTGTAAAATAGGTGCTACTACCCACTCGCCATCTGGACCTGCAATACAAGAGCCTCCATTAGCTAAAACATCTGGAGCATTTTCTAAAATTTTACTTAAGTGTGGTGTGTTTTTAGGGAAATCTTCTTTTCTCATTAAAGATGATACAGAAATAACAAAACTACGAGATTCACGTGCTATAAACCTTGTAATATCTTTGGTATTGTAATCACTACCTGGCCAAACTGCTATGTGCAAATTCTCTCCTAAACCATACAATGCTGCTCTTGGTAAAGGCATCCAATTTTCCCAGCAATTTAAGCCGCCTACTGTAAAATCTTTTAAAGGGTGTACTTGCAAACCGTTGCCGTCTCCCGGCGCCCAAGTTAAGCGCTCATCATACGTTGGTTGTAATTTTCTGTGTACAGATTTTATTTCACCTTTTTCATTTATGTATACTAAAGAACAATAAATACTGTGTCCGCCTCTGTCTTTAGCACGTTCCATAATACCCAAATAAATGGCCATTTTATGAGTTTTAGCTAATGCACATATGCTGTTTAACTCTCCTGCCTCTACTTGTATAGAATTACGAACGTAATGTGCGTGTATTTCTTTATTTACTTTTAAATCCCATGAAGCACCATTGGTGTGCGCCAACCAAAAAGGATAACCAGGTAACAATGCTTCTCCAAAAACTAAAAGTTCTGTTTTTTGTTCTGCGGCTGCAACAATTGTATGTTCAATTTTTTTTAATGTAGCTTCTTTGTCTAGCCAAACCGGAGAAATTTGAGCCAAACCAACTTTTAAAATGTTGTTCATTATAAAATTCTGTTTAGGACGAGATTTATATCGACCAACAAAATACTAAAAACACCGCTTATAATTACAAACTTTAAGATATTATGTAATGTATTGTATTGCTTTTTGGTGTCTGATTTCCATAGAAATATTAAAAAAATAACTAATAGTAAAACCGCCAATTTAAAGTAGTAGTGCATATGGCCAACATCAAAATTATAAATAAGTAATAATGATGGTACAAGACTAGATGCTATAAGAATAGTAATTGCAATTTTAGAGGTTTTTGCACCGTAAATCACAGGAATTGTTTTGTAATTTTGAGCTAAATCTCCTGCTATGTTTTCTAAATCTTTTATCATTTCACGTGCTAAAATGAGTAAAAACAAGAAAATTGCGTGTACAAAAATTACTGTTTCAAAGTTTTTATAATACACAAAAACCACAAAAAAAGGTGTTATAGCTAATGTTGCAGACACAAAGTTACCTAAAAATGGTATCTTTTTTAATTTATGTGAATAGTACCAGATTCCAAAAATATAAGACGAGAAAAAAAGTACAGCTTTAAATGATACGTAACTGGCAAAAAACACAGCCAAAAAGTTAAGTACAAAATAGGTTGTTAACTTGGTACGCTGACTCACCAACCTGTCTAACATTGTTTTTTTAGGTTTGTTGATAAGATCTTTCTCCGAGTCGTAAAAATTATTAATAATGTAGCCCGATGCAATAACCATTGCTGATACAAGTACTATTATAAATAAATTAAGATCAAAAACTACTCTACGCAATGGTAAGTTTGGCGCCAGTATGTAAATTGATGCCAAATATTGAGCCAGAGCAATTACTAAAATATTGTAACCTCTAACCACAGAAAACAGACTTAAGAACTTTAAAACAAGGTGTTTGTTCTTTCTGTTAAGCATAAAGTAAAAATGAAAATTTTAGAAATTATAAACTACCTCTAAGTTATAATCTTTAAGTTCTTTACGTGCACTATCTATATCCTCTGTAAAACCTAAGATATAACCGCCGCCGCCAGAACCACAAAGTTTTAAGTAGTATTTGTTAGTGTCTATACCGTGTTTCCATAGTTTATGAAACTGAGACGGAATCATTGGTTTAAAATGATCTAACACTACGTGAGATAGTTGTTTTATATTACCAAACAAAGATTTTACGTTACCGCTAATAAAATCTTCAACACAAGCATCTGTATGTTTTATAAACTGGTCTTTAAGCATATGCCTAAAACCATCTTCTTTCATACGCTCCATAAAAAGCTGCACCATTGGCGCAGTTTCGCCAATTATACCACTATCTAACAAAAATACAGCTCCTGTACCTTGGTTATTTTGAGACGGTATACTTGTAGACTCTATATTATCTTTAGAGTTTATTAAAATTGGTAAACTTAAATAACTATTTAAAGGATCTAAACCAGAAGATTTACCGTGAAAAAAAGATTCCATTTTACCAAAAATCCCTTTAAGCGTAAGCAATTTATCTTTAGTTAAATTCTCTAGAACAGTAATTTTATTGTGTGCGTATTTATGGTAAACAGCAGCAACAAGCGCGCCACTACTACCTACTCCGTACCCTTGCGGTATAGAGCTATCAAAATACATACCTTGCTCAACGTCTGCTTTTAAAGCTTCAATATCAAAAGAAAAGCTATTATCTTCTGCAGATACTTTTTCTAAATAAAGAGCAAAACGTTGTAAACTCTCGTTAGATTTTTTAGCCTCATCAGTTAATTCATCAGAAGATTTTAATGCTCCTTTAAAAAAATTATAAGGTATAGAAAGTCCTTTAGAATCTTTTATGATTCCGTACTCTCCAAATAATAGAATTTTTGAGTAAAATAAAGGTCCTTTCATTTTTAAATATCTAATTACTAATTTACAATTGTTTAGCGCCTAAACCAATTCTATCACAAAGATACTGCTCGTTTTCGCAATATGCAACAAGCTCATCTTTAATAAACTGGTACACTACTTGTTTTTCGTTTTCTGGGTACAAAACGTGTACGTTTGCACCTGCATCTAAGGTAAAACAAATATTTGACTTATTTATTGCCCTAAATTCCCATATCTTATTGATAATCTGCAATGTATTAGGTTTCATCAAAATAAAATACGGCATACTTGTCATCATCATAGCGTGCAGGGTTAACGCCTCACTCTCTACAATTTCTACAAATCTTTTTAAATTACCCTCTTTAAAAACTGTTTGCAACTCGTTTAAATTTGTATGTGCTTGTGCAAAACGTTCTTTAGCAAATGGGTGGTTGTGCATTAAATTATGACCAACTGTACTGCTTACTTGCTTTTGTCCCTTGTCTACTAACAGTATAGTATCGTGGTAATTTTTAAAAACCGAATGTACCTCGTTTGGGTATTTTATACCAAACAAATCTGTACTACCTTCTGTTTTTTTATGATTTCCCCATTGTACCAACGGACCTTCTATACTACGGCAAGCACTACCAGAGCCCAAACGTGCTAAAAATGATGCTTTATTATTAAAAAATGCTGTTGTTATAGACGGATTTAGTTTTTTCTCTAAACTCATAAAACACAACGCCAAAGCAGACATACCACTGGCAGATGACGCTATACCACTACTGTGCGGAAAAGAGTTTGATGTTTCTATTTTAAAATGATACTCCTTTAAAAACGGAAGATAAGCTTCAATTCTAGTTAAAAAAGTTTCAATTTTTGGTTTAAAATCTTCTTTAGGTTTTCCTTCAAAAAATAAATCGAATGAAAAATTATCAGCCTTACTATCTAACTTTTTATACGTAACAGAGGTTGTTGTTGCACAGGCATCTAAAGTAAAACTAATAGATGGGTTTGCAGGAATTTGATTATCTTTTTTACCCCAATATTTTATCAAAGCAATATTACTGGGCGATTTCCATTTTACGGTTCCTTCTAAAGCTGCATTTGTATACGCTTTAGGCACAAACTCCTCTTGGGTCATATTTTAAAATTTTAGCAAATATAAAAATAAAATTCCCAGTAGATTTGGGTTATATGGCAATATAAAAATATATTTTAAGCTTCTAAAGCCTCACATAAACTTATAAGCTTAGCCATTGTTTTGTAGTTTCTGGTTGTGGCTTGCACTTTTAGTTTACGCTCAAAAAAGTTATTGTTACATTTTGCCTTACCAAAACCGTTTAAGCAATGCAAATACACACAATGGTCTGTAATTGTAAACTTTTCTGTAGCATATGTTCCTTTGTTTATTTCTGATACTAACGTTGCGTTAGGTTTAGTTGCCAACAATACAAAGTAAATTTCTTTTTCTTCTTCAGACAAAAACGGATTGTTCTTAAAAATTGCTTGTAAGGTTGATGATGCTATCACTAAAACAGGAACATCTAACTTAAAAGTGTTTAAAATTTTAGTGTGTATTTTTTCTGATAAAACAGTTGCATCAACCTCATCAGAAGTAAAAACAACATTACCACTTTGTATGTAGGTTGTAATATTAGAGAGTTCTAATTGTAATAGCATTTGCTTTAAATCTGCCATTAAAATTTTATTTTTACCACTAACGTTTATACCTCTTAAAAGCGCTATATAAGTTATCATAATTTAGAAATTGCTTGTGCTGCTATAAAACCACCTGTCCACGCGTTCTGAAAATTAAAACCTCCAGTTATGGCATCTACATTTATAACTTCCCCAGCAAAATACAGGTTTTTTGCTACTTTACTTTCATATGTTTTAAAGTTTACCTCTTTTAAATCTATACCGCCAGCGGTTACAAATTCCTCTTTAAAGGTGCTTTTTCCGTTTACAGAAAACTCGCTTTCTGTTAACTGATCTGCTAAATTTTGCAGCTGTATTTTGGTAGCTGTAGCCCATTTTACAGTTTCATCTATGTCTGCTGCTTTTACCAAGTTTACCCACAAACGCCTAGGAATATCTAATATTTTTGTACGCAAAATTGTTTTTTTAGGATCTGTTTCTTTTACCGAATTTAAATACTCTAAAACTGCACCCGGAACCATATCTGGCAACCAATTTACTTGTACTATAAACTGGTAATTTTTTGCGTGCAATAGCGTTGCTCCCCAAGCAGATAATTTTAAAATTGCTGGCCCACTCATTCCCCAATGTGTAATTAACAAAGGACCTTCTGCCTCTAACAATGGTTTTTTACTAACCGTAGTTTTTATTTTGCTAGATACTTTTGTTTTGCCTTTTTTAGAATCAAAAACAGTAACTCTGGCTGTGGTACTCACACCAGGAATACCTGTAATACGACTATCTTTTATATTAAATGTAAAAAGCGATGGTACTGGCGGCACAATTTTATGTCCCAAACCTTCTAGTAAATTCCATATTTTAGGATTACTACCTGTTGCTACAACTACTTTTTTAGCTTGAAACTCTTTTTTAGGAGTAGTTACAAAAAAGCCTAATTCTGGCTTGTTTTTATCTGCATAAGCAATATTAGAAACCGGACAAAGTTTCATTACCTTAATGCCTAAACGTTCTGTTTCATTAATAAAACAGTCAATAATACTTTGTGATGAGTCGCTTTGTGGAAAAATACGACCGTCTTCTTCTATTTTTAATGGCACACCTCTTTCTTCAAAAAAGGCCATAGTATCTCCTGTGCAAAAACTATGAAAAGGTCCTAGTAACTCTTTTTCTCCACGCGGGTAATTAAGCACCAAGTCTGCCGGATTAAACTCGGCATGCGTTACATTGCATCTACCACCACCAGAAACTTTTACTTTGGCTAAAACTGTTTTACCGCGCTCTAAAATAGCAACTTTTAAACTACTATTTTGTTCTGCAATTTGTATAGCTGTAAAAAAACCTGCGGCGCCTCCGCCAATTATAATAACATCAAACATTAATATATACGTTCTGGATAATTTGTAAATATACCATCTACAAGTAAATTTTTCATTTTTATTATATTTTCTGGGGCATTAACAGTGTACGTATACAGTTTAAAACCTTCTCCTTTTATAGTAGCTACAACAGCTGCTGTAATATCTTTTTCATCTGGGTTTATACTTAGTGCTCCCAATTGTTTTGCCATAGGTATTGCTTGTAACGGATCTTCTTCTGTTAACACACCAATAGCTATTTTGCTATTAATTGATCTCATTGCTATTAGCTCATCCCAATTAAAGCTAGAAATAAAAAACTGGTCTAATTTCCAGTTTTTTGTATTGATATAACCCTCTAGTATTGTGTTTACATCTTTTGCTGTGCCTGCTCCTTTTAGCTCAATATTTACAGGAACTTTAGCATTAATAGTGTCTAAAACAGTTGTTAGTAATGGTATTTTATGGTTGCCTACAAGTGTAAGCTCTTGTAGTTGTTGCCACGAATAATCCTCAACCCTGCCTGTACTATTTGTTAGTCTATTTACCTCATCATCATGAAATACAATAATTTCTCCGCTTTTAATTTTAAAAACATCAATCTCTATCATATCAACCTTTAATTCTAAGGCTTTTTTAATAGAAGCCAAAGTATTTTCGGTCTCATGACCCATTGCTCCTCTATGGCCAATAACAAGTAATTTTTTAGTCATACAAACTAGTATTTACAGTAAAAATACACAAAGTAAAATTGTAAAAAAACTGCATAAAAAAAAGGACTAAAACTTAGCTTTAGTCCTTTGTCTTCTATTTTTAATTCTTAATTTTTAGTGGACTCGCGTTCTACTAGTGTAGATTGCAACACCTCTGTAACATAGGTTTCTTCTTCTTTTTCGCTTTCAATTTTTTCTATTAGCATTTTAGAAGCCATTTCTCCCATTTGCTCTCCATGTTGTGCAATTGCAGTTAAACTTGGATAAGCGTATTTAGACAAATTACCATCTGTAAAGCCAATAAACTCTATATCTTCTGGCACTTTTAATCCTCTTTTAAGTGCTACACGCATACTATACATTGCAAATAACTCATGTACACATAAAACAGCATCTACCTCTTCTCTGTCATAAAAATCGCTAATGGCTTGCTCATCCATTTTCATTTGTGGCAAGCTTAAAATTAGGTTTTCATTTACCTCTAAACCATGGTCACGCAAAGCATCACAATATCCTTCTGTACGCTGTTTACCAATACTTAAATAATTATCTGTGGTAATTAATGCTATTTTTTTACGTCCGTTTGCTATTAATTTTTTAACTGCTAAATAAGCACCTTCTCTATCATTTATAATTACTTTATCGCACTCAATTTCATCAGTAACCCTATCAAACATTACCAAAGGAATACCTTGGTCTGTAATTTCTTTAAGGTGATTGTAGTCATTTTTTAATTGTGTTTCTACAGACAAAGACATTATAAAACCATCTATACTACCATTGGCAAGCATTTCCATATTTATAACTTCTTTATCAAAAGACTCATCAGAAAGGCAAACGATAACATTATACCCTTTAGAATTGGCATAACTCTCTATACCACGTACTACAGTTGTAAAAAAATGATGTACAATATCTGGTATAATTACCCCTATATTTTTTGTTCGCTTATTTTTTAAGCTAATTGCAATATTGTTTGGTCTGTAGTTGTAAAGTTTTGCATAAGCTTGTATACGCTCTTTGGTATCTCTGCTTATTTCTTCACTATTTTTAAGTGCTTTAGAAACAGTAGATATAGACACTTCTAACTCTCTTGCTATGTGTTTAAGGGTGATAACTTTTTTCAAAATGAACTTTGTTTTTTTCTAACAGATGAATGTACATATAAAAAACAATATTCTAAAATAATAAAAGCAGATTGTGATTTTAAATTTGTCTTAGATTGAAGAAATTGACAATTATCTACTAAAATTTATCCGCCTTTCGCAAAAATCTCACTCTTTAATTCTGAAATTCGTTTTTCTGCAAACACTACAAAATACTGACTACTAGAGTCTTTAGACTCTGATTTTTGCTTTAATTACCTCTGCAATTTTAAAAGCCGAGGATTGCGCCCCAGCTTTTAAAGTTAAAAACAGAACAATTAATTGTATTGCATAAAAACTTTTAGTCATTTTTTTTCTGCAGCTTAAATGTAATTGGCAATGAAAAAGGAACTTTCACGGCTTTTCCTCTTTGCTTACCTGGTGTAACATTTGGTAATTTTTTTATAATATTCAACGCAACTTCTTCCAATCTAACATCTGGTCCACGCATCTGAATTTTACCAATGCTACCGTCCTCCATCATAACAAAACGCACAGAAACTCTACCTTGTACTCCTTCTTTTTGTGCAGATTCTGGATAACTAAAATGTTTTCTAATATGTTCATTTATTTTATCATTAAAACAAGCTTTTTTATCTGTAGCATTTTCACAACCTGGAAAAACAGGAACCTCATCTATTACAGAAAAAGGAACTTCTTTTGCGTCTTTATACAACCTATCTTTTTCTTCTTGTTCTTTACGTAATAAAGCTGCCTTTACATCGTTAGTTAATTTTTCTTTATCACTCTCTGGCGTTAACCTAAATGAAATTGGCAATGAAAAAGGAACTCTTACATTTTGCCCTCTTTGCTTACCTGGTTTAAAATTTGGCAATAATTTTATAATACGTATTGCTTCCTCCTCTAGTATTACAGCTGGCCCGCGAGTTTGCAACTTACCCATTTTGCCATCTTCCATAATTACAAAACGCACAGAAACTCTACCTTGTACTCCTTCTTTTTGTGCAGATTCTGGATAACTAAAATGTTTTCTAATATGTTCATTTATTTTATCATTAAAACAAGCTCTTTT
>NZ_JBDVAA010000219.1:0-2002 GCF_039943695.1 Cellulophaga sp.
ATTACAGTGACTGCTTTAACTGAAATAAATATATCTGCACCAAAAGATCCTAGAACTTTAGTTTTGGAAACACTTAAAAAAAGAGGTGAAAATTATTTTGAAGACCCCACTTTAATGACAGCCTTTTATAGAGAAAGCATAAAAAAAAGAAGAAAAAACATATCACTGTCTGAAGCTGTAGTTAATATTTACAAAGCTCCTTATTCTAATTCTCGTAAAGATGCGGTTAAGCTTTATAAAACAAGAAAGAGCACCAATTACTCTAAAATGGATACGCTTGCTTTAAAATTACAAGGCGGACCTTTTAATGCATTGTATGTAGATGTAATGAAGTATCCGCAATATATATTTGGTCTAGATGCATTAAAATATTACGAGTTTGCTTTTGACCACTCTACGCGCATTAATAACCGACTAGTATATGTTATTAGTTTTAAACAAAACGATAAAACTAGTGACCCACTTTATAAAGGAAAACTTTACATAGATGCAGAAAAAAAGATACTTACCAGTGCTATTTACTCTTTAAACATTACAGATAAACAAAAAGCTGCTAAATTATTTGTACGTAAAAAACCAAACAAAGCTAAAGTTTGGCCAACAGATGTTGCTTACCGTGTAGACTACAGAGAAAAAAACAACAAATGGTACTACGGCTACAGTAGCGCTATTTTAGAATTTAAAATTGATTGGGATAGTCGTTTATTTAACTCTGTTTACAGTATGAGCTGTGAAATGGCAGTTACAGATTGGAAAAAAAATACAAGTAATGTTTTACCTAAAGGAAAAGACAAAGTTAAAATGTCTATAATTTTAGGTGATGAAGCTGTAGGTTTTTCAGATCCTAACTTTTGGGGAGAATACAACATTATAGAACCAGAAAAATCTATTGAGTCTGCTATAAAAAAGATTAATAGACAGTTAAAAAGATCAAAAGGTAATGGTTCTGATGTAAAACCATAAAAGAGTATATTAGTAGTAGAAATACAATTTATTACTATGCTTAAACGAAGAAAATTTATTACATCTAGCCTTAGTACGGCTGCAGCTAGTATGTTGCCAATTACTATAATTAACAGTGATTTTAACATTACTAAAAATCACATATTAAAAGGTAAAAAACTAAAAAGAGGAGACACTATTGGTTTGGTTGCTCCTGGTTATGCTGTTTCTTCAGACGGACTAGAACACGCCAAAACTACACTACGCAAAATGGGTTTTATACCCTACCACACAGACCGTATTATTGGCAATTATGGTTATTTTAGTAATACTGATACAGAAAGGGCTGCAGATTTAAACGAAATGTTTGCCAACCCAAATGTAGATGGTATTTTATGTGCACGTGGTGGTTATGGCTGTACACGTATTATGCAAATGATAAATTATGACATCATTAAAAACAACCCTAAAGTTTTTATTGGTTTTAGTGATATCACAACCTTACTAAACGGATTTTATAAAGAAACTGGCTTGGTTGGTTTTCACGGCCCTGTTGGCACTACGTTAGATAACGAGTACGGAATTTCTATGCTAGAGCAACTTGTTGTTAATCCTAAAAAGAATGTAGTTATTCATAATTCTGACTTAACGGAAGAGCAAAAACAAGATACAGAGTATAATAGATATGTAATTACACCCGGTAATGCAGAAGGTATTATGGTTGGCGGAAGCTTAACATTAATTAACGCTTTAATTGGCACACCGCATGAAATAGATTTTACAAATAAAATTGTATGTATTGAAGATGTAGAAGAGTCTCCTTACCGTATAGACCGTATGTTAACGCAATTAATAGAAGGCAAAACTTTTAAAAATGCGGCAGGATTAGTTCTAGGAGTTTTTGCTGGTTGCGAAACAACACACAAAACAAAAACGTTTACGTTAAAAGAAGTTATTATAGATAGGTTACAACCTTTGAATATACCTACGGTATACGGAATGTCTTTTGGGCATATACCTGCAAATTTTACATTTCCTATTGGTGTAAATGCAAAATTAA
>NZ_JBDVAA010000220.1:0-11832 GCF_039943695.1 Cellulophaga sp.
CACATAGAATTACTTAAGGCAAACTATATAGGAACACCTTCCGCAATCATTAAAAAAAGTTGTTTGTTGTCTATTGGTGGTTTCGATGAATCACTACCAAGGCTACAAGATTGGGACTTATTCATCAGGCTTTCATTTTTATATAATTACTTTATGATAAATGAAGTTTTATGTGATGCTTACTTACAGGATAATAGCATAACTAAAAATACTAAGGCATTGATTAAAACTATTAATATTTTTAATGTAAAATTTAAGAATCAAATTAGCTCTCTGTCAAGAAGGGATAAGTCAAGTGTTTATGAAAAGTATGGCAGTATGTTAATAAATGAAGATGAGAAAAGTTTGTCTATTAAGTTTTTTAAGAAAGCTATATTACAATATCCTTTTAGGTTAATGCTGATTATTAAGTTTATAATTATAACATTATTTGGTTTGAGAAATTATAAAAAAATTAAAAGGTGAGGAGTTTTAAAAGAGATGTTGAATTATATAAAATTGGGAAAAAAACCTCTACCCTTAGGGTTTTTCTTGATATTAATATCTGGATGGTTTTAATATATAGGTTTTCAAATTATTTTTATAATAAAAATCTTTTTTTTATTTCAAAAATATTTTGGTTATTCAATCGAATAATTTTTTCAATTGATATTGATCCAGGAGCTTCATTAGGACCTGGTTTAAAATTAGTTCATCCTATAGGTATAGTTATTGGAAGAGATGTGTTTTCTGAAGGGGATTTATTTATTTATCAAAATGTAACAATTGGAGGTAGTGATAATAAGATTAGGTATTATAATGGGAGAAAAATCGAGCAACCATATTTTCACAATAATGTAAAAGTGTATTCATCCTCTGTCGTTATAGGGCCAATAGTTGTAGGTAACAACTCAGTGATAGCCGCTAATTCAACAATTTTTAAGGATATTTCAGCCAATACTATGGCTTATTCTGTTAATATGGTTAAATCAATAAAAGAAATTGAAAAATAATTTAGTCATAAAATATAATGATACATTATTATTCTTTTTATTGGGAATATTTTGTTTTGGAGGAGCAATAGGTAGGATATATATGGGGCTGTCTATTTTTGATTTGCTTTTATGTATAACCTTTCTTAGAAGTTTATTAAAAAATAAGTTGTCTAATTCAACACTTTTTTTTTTAATTATTTTGTGTTTAGGTATTATATCTACACTGATTGGGGTCATATTTACAGAGGTTCGTTATTCTTACTTTTTAACGGAATTTAGGTTTTATTTTTATATACCTATGTACTGCCAAGTAATAAAAAACTCCAAATTTAATAATGAATTAATTAATAAATATTTTAGGGTTTTATTGATATTATATTTAATTATATATGTTTTTTTATTAGAACCTGGAGGGTTTATTTTTCAAATTTTTAATAGTATAAGGTCAGACCTAGCATTAGATTTTGTTGGTAGAATTTTGGGACCTCAAGTAATTTTTTTATCAATTGTATTCTTTATCACACTTAACTCTAGCAAGAAAATAAACACTTTAAATACTTTTTTATATTCCATATTAATAATTTTAATTTATGTAAAAACAGGAGAAAGAACTGTTTTTTTAACGAATATACTTCCGATAGCCTGGATTATTTATGAAAAAAGAAGCATTTGGATGCTTTCTGTTATACCAATTCTTACAACTGTTATACCTCTTTACATAAATGAAACACAAATTAAAAGGTTTAAACGTATTTTAAACCCATTGGATGACCCAGCTTTTATATATAGGATTGAAAACGTTAGGGTTATGATTCTTGAAAATATGAGTCAGTCGATTCATAGTTTTTTTTGGGGAATGGGGTTTGGTAGTGTTTATAAAGCTAAAGTTTTTACGCATCCCGTTGAGAGTTATTTTTTAGACAATTCATTTGTAATGCTTGTATATAAGTTAGGAATTCCTATAGCTCTATTCTTCCTAATATACCTTTATTCAAGATGTTGGAAATTAAATTTAATTCAAAAGGTATATTTAATAATATTTATTACAATTCCAGCGCTTACCAGTTATCACTTAATTTTACAACCAGCGTATATATTAAGTTATTTTTTCGCAATTAAAATTTTAAATAAAAAAAAGAATCATAATGAAAGTTATCCATTTGTATCCTAATTTTGATAATATAGGAGGGGCTCAATCAATTATAATTGAATTGTACTTAGGTATGAAGCAAAGAAATATAGAGGTTAAAATTGCAGGTTTAACTAATTATGGACTTATAAATGATCGTTATAAATTAAAAATTGAAAAATCAGATTATATTAAATTAGATTTTTCTTTTTTCTTGAAAAAAAATGATTCAGTTTTGATTTCTCATCATAGAAAACTTACTAGTTTTTTTGTTATGTTGAGTAAGTTTCCCTTTTTTTGCTTATCAATAATACATGTATCTCATAATGAGTTTTTTGACTTTAAATTTTTAACTTTTTTTCCCAAAAAAATAATTGCAGTATCAGAAAAAGTGAAATCTAATTTAATGTCTGTGTTTAATGTAGATAAATCTAGAATAAATGTAATTTATAATGGACTTGAATCTAGTAAAGTCGATTTTTCAAAAAGAGATTTTATAAAAAATGACATTATAAAATTATTGTATCCAGCTAGAATTACCTCAGTAAAACAACAATTAGAATTAGTTAAGGAAATTAAAAAATCAAAGATTCAAAATATTAAAATAGTTTTTTGTGGTGATGGCGTAAATTATAATGATTTAGTTCAATTGGTCGGAAACGACACTAGATTTATAGTGAAAGGACTCGTTGAAAATATGGATGAAGAGTATCTTAATTGTGATTTTGTTTTGCTTTTTTCAAAAAACGAGGGGCTCCCAGTTTCCTTAATAGAAGCATGTAATTTTTCTAGACCTATTATTTGTAATGATGTAGGCGGAAATCTAGAAATTGTAGAAGACAATGTTAATGGTTTTGTGGTTAATTCATATTCATCATTGATTAAACGCATAGGGGAATTAAAGAAGATAACAAAAGTTGACTATGAATTTTTATCTAAAAATAGCAAAGTAGTTTTTGAAAAAAAATTTGTGAAAGAAATAATGTTAAATAAATATACTCAGTATGTCAAATAATAAAATAGGTGTCTATTTAATTTTAATAACGTGTTTTTTATTGCCATTTGATAAAGTTTTTGGAAGTATAGCAATTGGGTTAACATTTTTATTTTCTGTTTTTAGAATAGTAAGAGAAAAAAGATATAACGAAATATTAAGTGTAGCTTTCTTTTCATGCGTAACACTATATCTTGTGTATATCGTAGGTATGTTTTATACAACTAATGTTAAATACGGTTTTTCTTTTTTATCATCAAAGGTTTCATTTCTTTTATTTCCTATTATTTTTTTGGGAATAAAAACCTCAAAGAGGGAAATAATTCAAATATTTATTGTTTTTGTTTTTTCTTATAGTTGTAGGTGTATCTATTTTTTATACAATTTTTTACCTAAAATTATTGGAGATGGATTTGAAAAAAAATGGTCTTTTCAAGAAGTTTATGCTAATGGAGGGTTTCATCCAACTTATATGAGTTTGTATTCTATAATATCAATTATTATATTAATATATTTTATTAGAAATTCTTTAAAGAAAAACATAAGTCTATTTTTAATTTTTTTTCACGTATGTTTAATTTATTTGTTGGCTTCGAGAATTGCTATTATAACTCTTTTAGTGGTAGTAATCATTTTTTCAATTTTTTTAGCGTTTAAAAAAAGAAAACTTAGAAAACAAATTATTATAACTGGTATAATTTCTATTTTATTACTGCCAATAGGTGTATTAATTAACAAGGATTTTAAGTATAAGTTTTTACAACTAAAAAGCATTAATAATTTTGAATATAATAAATATGATGCGAGTAGCATTTCAACTAGAATTGCTAAGTGGAAATCAGCAATAGAAATTAGTAAGGAGAATATTTTATTAGGTTCAGGAACTGGAGATTTACCCGATGAATTGATTAAACAATTTAAAAAAATAGATTGTCTTCAATGTAAAGTTAAGAAATATAATAACCCACATAACCAATATTTAGATTCATTATCACGTAATGGAGTTTTAGGGTTATTAGGATTGATATTTTTATTGGGCCATCCTTTGGTAGTCGCAATAAAAAGGAAAAATATATATATGTTATTAACTAGTGTAACATTTTGTGTTATTTTAATTCCAGAGTGTATTTTAAATGTTGAAAAAGGAGTTGAAATATTTTGTTTCTTTAATTCCCTATTACTATTTAATTTTATTAAGAATGATTGACATATATATACTCAATACCCATATTCATAATTTAAGTATGGAAGAGACTTTAGAGATTATAGATACTACTATTTCTAAAGGAGAACAATTACACCATGTAGTTGTTAATGCGGGTAAGATAGTTGCAATGCAGACAGATTTGCAATTGCGCCTAAGTGTTAATGAAAGCGATTTAATTAATGCAGATGGTCAGGCAGTAGTATGGGCCTCTAAAATTTTAAAAAAACCATTAAAAGAACGTGTTGCGGGCATAGACCTTATGGTTAACCTTGTTACATTGGCTGCTAAAAAGAAATATAAAGTATTTTTCTTTGGAGCAAAAGAAGAAGTGGTCAAAGAGGTCGTAAATAAATATTCAAATCAGTATTCTTCAGATATTGTAGCTGGTTATAGAAATGGCTATTTTAAAAAAGAAGAAGAAAAGGAGATAGCAAGAGAAATAGCTGACAGCGGAGCAAATATTTTATTTGTAGCAATAAGTTCACCTACCAAAGAAAACTTTTTATACGAAAATAAGGAACTTTTAAAAAAGGTGAACTTTGTTATGGGAGTTGGTGGTAGTTTTGATGTTGTTTCCGGCAAGGTAAAGCGTGCTCCATTGTGGATGCAAAATTATGGTTTGGAATGGTTTTATAGGTTTGTCCAAGAGCCTAAGCGTATGTGGAAACGTTATTTGGTTGGTAATTCTAAATTTATGTACCTAGTTTTGAAAGAAAGATTAAAAAGTTAATATCTTTGACTTTTTACATCAACTCACTAAATGCTATCCAACCAACACAGATTTTCTTCTTTATTAATTCCATTGTCATATGGGCTAGATTTGCTTATTATAAATCTATATGCCTATTATATGCCTATTAATTTTGTGAATGCATTAGTATTTCATTGTTACCTATCGTGTGCTTGGGTTATACTATCGCTAAAAAGTAATTTTTACGAGGTTTACAGGTATAGTAAGGCAACTAGAATACTAAAATTACTTTTTACACAGTTTGTATTTTTCTTTTTAATACTTTATGCTTTTATAGGTTTCTTTAAGCAGCCAAATATAAGTAGGCTAGAGTTGGGTAAATATTTTTTGTATGTAGGTTTAATCATATCTATAGTTAAATTTGCTAATTATTATATTTTAATGAGCTATAGAAAGCGAATTAAAGGGAACCTAAGAAATGTTGTTGTTATCGGTAAAAACAAAAAGGCAGATCAGCTTGTAAAGGTTTTTCAAGAACGTGTAGAATACGGTTTTCAGTTTTTTAAACAGTTTTCAACAAAGTCCGAGGATTTTAATTTGGACAGTAGTTTTGATTACATCTCCAATAATAATATCGATGAAATTTATTGTTCGGTATCAGAATTAACAAATAAGGAAATGACTAACCTTATTAACTTTGCTGATAATAATTTAAAGACGCTAAAGTTTATACCAGATAATAAAAACATCTTTTCAAAGAAACTAAAGTTCGAGTATTATGATTATATACCAGTGCTTTCTTTACGTGAAATCCCTTTGCATGAAGGTATAAATGCATTTGTAAAACGGTTATTTGATTTTGTTTTTGCATTACTGGTTGTGGTTTTTCTGCTGTCTTGGCTTGTGCCCTTAATGGCTATTATAATTACTTTAGAGTCCAAAGGCCCTGTTTTCTTTAGGCAAAAAAGAAACGGTATAGATAATGAAGAATTTTACTGCTATAAGTTTAGATCTATGGCTCCTAACAAGGATGCAGATAATCATATGGCAACTAAAAACGATATGCGTATTACCAAAGTAGGTAAATTTATACGTAAAACAAGCATAGATGAGTTACCTCAGTTTTACAATGTACTATTTGGGTCTATGTCTGTTGTTGGTCCAAGACCACATATGGTAAAGCATACTAGTGAGTATGCTAATAAAGTAAACAAATATATGGTAAGACACTTTGTTAAGCCGGGTATTACTGGTTTAGCACAGGTAAGAGGGTATAGAGGAGAAATAGAAAAAGACGAAGACATTTTAAACAGAACAAAGTTTGATATTTTTTATATTGAAAACTGGTCTTTATTTTTAGATTTGAAAATTATAGTACAAACCGTACTTAACGCTGTTTCTGGAGAAGAAAAAGCATATTAAAATATAGAATGAAAAAAGTACTTATTACTGGAGCGGCAGGATTTTTAGGATCTCATTTATGCGACAGGTTTATTAAAGAAGGTTTCTACGTAATTGCAATGGATAATTTAATTACGGGAGATTTAAAAAATATTGAGCACCTTTTTCCTTTAGAGAATTTTGAGTTTCAACATCATGATGTTTCTAAATTTATTCATATTCCTGGTAAACTAGATTATATATTACATTTTGCATCACCAGCAAGTCCTATAGATTATTTAAAAATTCCAATTGAGACATTAAAAGTTGGTGCTTTAGGTACACATAATTTGCTTGGAGTAGCAAAAGAAAAAAACGCTACTATTTTGGTAGCTTCCACCTCAGAGGTGTACGGAGACCCATTAGTGCATCCGCAAAACGAAGAATATTACGGTAATGTAAGTCCGGTTGGACCACGTGGTGTATACGATGAGGCTAAACGTTTTATGGAGTCTATTACTATGGCGTACCACCGTTTTCACGGACTAGATACGCGTATTGTTAGGATTTTTAATACCTACGGACCAAGAATGCGACTAAACGATGGTCGTGTTGTACCCGCGTTTATGGGTCAGGCTTTACGAGGAGAAGATTTAACGGTCTTTGGTGACGGAAAGCAAACAAGGTCTTTCTGTTACATAGATGATCAAGTAGAGGGTATATATAGGCTTTTAATGAGTAATTATAGTTACCCAGTTAATATTGGTAATCCGCATGAAACCACTATAGGCGAATTTGCAGAAGAGATTATTAAACTTACTGGTACAGAGCAAAAGGTAATTTACAAGCCTTTACCAACAGATGACCCAATGCAAAGACAACCAGATATTACTAAAGCAAAGGAATTGTTGGGTTGGGAGCCTAAAGTTTCTAGAGAAGAAGGACTAAAAATTGTTTTCGACTACTTTAAGTCGTTATCTCCAGAAGAATTACAAGATAAAGAACACAGAGATTTTTCTAAATAGAGAGTCAAGAGAAAAGAACCTAAAGAATAGAGGAAAGAATTTTGTCTTGCATCTTATTTTCTAACAGCCCAGCGATCTATACTCTCACTTCTTTTTTCTTTTTTTTAAAGGATATTAAATCGTCATACTGTATTTTTGGGCAAACTTTTACAATATGAACATTCTTATCCTTGGTTCTGGCGGTAGAGAACACACTATTGCTTGGAAACTTAATCAAAGTAAAAAGCTAAATAAACTTTTTGTGGCACCAGGTAATGCTGGTACTGCTTCAATAGCAAAAAATATACCAATTGGTGTAAACGATTTTCAAGCAATAAAAGAGGTTGTTCTTGCAGAGCAAATAAATATGGTTGTAGTTGGTCCAGAAGACCCTTTGGTAAATGGTGTGCATGACTTTTTCTTAAACGACATCGACCTAAAAAATATTCCTGTTATAGGACCACAAAAGGCAGCTGCAACTTTAGAGGGTAGTAAAGATTTTGCTAAAGAATTTATGATGCGTCATAACATTCCTACTGCAGCATATAAAAGTTTTACTGCGGATACCTTGGCAGACGGGCAAGCTTTTCTGGAAACCTTAAAGGCTCCGTATGTACTAAAAGCAGATGGTTTAGCAGCAGGTAAAGGTGTTTTAATTTTACAAGATTTAGATGAAGCTAAAAAGGAACTAGCAGCAATGTTGGTAGATTCTAAATTTGGAGATGCTAGTACAACTGTTGTTATTGAAGAGTTTTTAGACGGAATAGAATTAAGTGTCTTTGTACTTACAGATGGTAAAAACTTTAAAGTATTGCCAACAGCTAAAGATTACAAACGTATTGGTGAAGGAGATACAGGCTTAAATACAGGCGGTATGGGAGCTATTTCACCTGTTCCTTTTGCAAGTGATGAGTTTATGAGTAAAATACACTCACAAGTTGTAAAACCAACGGTAGATGGACTTGTAAAGGATAACTTACCATACAAAGGTTTTATTTTTATAGGACTGATAAAAGTAGGAGAAGAGCCTAAGGTAATTGAGTATAATGTACGTTTAGGTGATCCGGAAACAGAAGTTGTATTACCACGTTTACAAAACGATTTAGTTGAGGTTTTTGAAGCTGTAGGTAACCAAACATTAGATGCTATAGATATTAAAATTGATGAGCGTACGGCAACTACAGTTATGACAGTTTCTGGTGGTTATCCTGAAGCATATGAAAAAGGAAAAGAAATTACAGGTTTAGATACAGTAGAAGGTTCTATTGTTTTTCATGCAGGTACTAAATTAGATGGTGATAAAGTGGTTACTAACGGTGGTCGTGTAATGGCAGTAACATCATTTGGTACTAATTTTAAAGATGCTTTAGCACAATCATACAAAAACGTAGAAAAGCTTCATTTTGATAAAATAAACTACAGAAAAGACTTAGGTTTCGACTTGTAAAAGAAGTTAGCTAACTAAAAAATAAAAACCCAACTAGTAACTACAATAGTAGCTAGTTGGGTTTTCTTATATAAGTAAATAGGTTTTAGCCGGTACAGCCAAATAAATATTTAAATTTTTATGTAAGAATGTGCATTTACACTCTTATCCTCTTCATTGTTATTAGAGTGCTCTTTAAGTTGTAACATCCAATATACCATTGCTATTGCTCCAATAATCATAAAAACCCAGTTAAGCGTATTTGCTGCCCACCAGTTTTCTAATTCTAATGCTCTTAGTAAATCTAAAGGAGCAAAAAGTACATCAACAAATAAATCCTCTATTGCTTTAAAAAATGTTTTCATCTTATATGTATATTTACCCTGCAAAAATATAAAAACTCTAGATGATTTCAAGCTTTTTTAGCAAAACAAAACCTATTAATTACATAATTGTACTTACTTTACTGTTGGTATTTTTTGGCATGGCTCGTTTTTTAGGGGGTAATGTCTTGTTTTCACTCGAGTTAATTGGTATAAATGTTGGTGTAGTTTTAGTACTGTTTTTTACTATTTTTCTTGTCAATTTTATAGTAAAACGCAATAAAATTACTCAAGTAAACTCTTTTGCGGTCCTTTTCTATGCCTTATTATGTGTTTTTTTTCCAGCTTCACTAACAGATACTAACGGTATTTTTTGCAGTTTTTTTATTGTTTTAGCAACTAGAAAAATTTTAAGCCTAAAATCTTTAAAGGAAATTAAATATAAAATTTTTGATGCTTCAATGTGGATTATTATTGCTAGCCTGTTTTATGATTGGGCTTTGCTGTATTTAATTTGGGTATTTATAGCCATTTATATTTATGAGCCTAAAAATATAAGAAACTGGTTTTTACCTTTATCAGCTTTTGTAGCAGTTTCATTAATAGTTTCGGCGGTATTAGCAGCTATGGGTAATTTAAACTTTATCGTAGAGCATTACATTTTTACATTAAAACTAGATGCAGATATGTTTAAAGAGTGGAGCAAAAGTTCTGCAACCATAGTGTATTTAATAGTTGTAATTATTGTAGGTGTCATTAGCAGCATAAAAATTGGCAAAATAGGTGTTGGCCGTTTAGCAAGTATGCGACTTGTAGCAATATCTTTTACCATAGGTATTTTTATAACTTTGTTTGAGACTAACTTGGGTTATTTTCCAATAATGATTACCTTTTTTCCTGCAGCAGTGTTTCTTACCAATTATATAGAAATTTTACGTAAACCTCGTTTTAAAGAGCTAAACCTTTTTATAGCTATTTTAGTCCCAATAACGGTATTTGTATTTAAGGTTTTACTGAAGTAAAATTGGTATATTTGCCTAAAATTTTACAGTATGTTTAGTGATTTTGCCTTTAAAATATTTAACGAAAGTATAGATAAATACCACATTTTAGATGATGTGTATCAATCTTTTGAAAATCCATATCCAAAGGATGAAATAGCACACTTATTATACCGTAAAAACTGGATAGACACTGTGCAATGGCATTATGAAGACATTATTAGAGATCCAAATATAGATCCTGTAAGTGCTTTAAAATTAAAGCGTATGATTGATGCCAGCAATCAGGATAGGACAGATTTGGTGGAATACATTGATAGTTACTTTTTAAACAAATACCAATCGGTACAAGTAAAAGGTAATGCAACCATTAATACAGAAAGTCCGGCTTGGGCTATAGACAGGTTATCTATTCTTGCTTTAAAAGTATATCACATGCAAGAAGAAGCAACTAGAACAGATGCTTCTGATGAGCACCAACAAAAATGTAGCGCTAAGCTCTCTGTTTTATTAGAGCAGAAAAAAGATTTATCTACAGCAATAGATCAACTAATATCAGATATTGAAGACGGTAACAAGTATATGAAAGTATACAAGCAGATGAAAATGTATAATGATGACGAGCTAAACCCAGTGCTTCGTGGAAAATAAGCCTCAGGACCATATTTTAATAATTAGGTTGTCTGCAATGGGAGACGTTGCAATGACTGTTCCTGTTGTAAAAGGACTATTGCAACAAAACCCTACATTAAAAATTACGGTCTTAACTAGGGCATTTTTTACACCAATGTTTGCACAATTGCCCAACGTACAAGTGTACCAAGCAGAGGTAAAAGGCAAGCATAAAGGTGTAAACGGACTCTATAAATTATTTAAAGAGTTAAAAGCAATGAATGTTACTGCAGTTGCAGATATTCATAACGTTTTACGTTCTAATATTCTTAAACAGTTTTTTAAATTATCAGGTATTCCTTTTATACAAATTGATAAAGGCAGAGCCGATAAAAAAGCGCTAACAGCAAGTAAAAACAAAGTTTTTAAGCAACTACAAACTACGCAGCAACGTTACGTTTCTGTTTTTGGTAAATTAGGATTTCCCATTAAGCTAGACGATTCTTGTGCTTTAGAAAAAGAAAAATTATCTGATACTGCTATTGCATTACTACCAAAAGAGCCAAAAAAGTGGATAGGAATTGCACCATTTGCTGCTTTTGAGGGTAAAACGTACCCTTTAGAACTTATGGAAAAAGTGGTAAATAAGTTAAATGAAAAAGACACTTATACAATTGTTCTCTTTGGAGGAGGAGATAAAGAAAAAGAAGTCTTAGAAAAATGGGAACAAGACTACAGCAATTGTGTTTCTGTGGTTAAAAAACTAAGCTTTAAAGAAGAACTTTCTTTAATTTCTAATTTAGATGTTATGTTGGCTATGGATAGTGGCAACTCACATCTAAGCGCAATGTTTGCGGTACCTACAATAACACTTTGGGGAGTTACACACCCATTTGCTGGTTTTTATCCATTTGCACAACAAAGCACAAATGCATTGCTAGCAAACAGAGACAAATACCCACTTATACCAACATCTGTGTATGGTAATAAATTTCCACCAGGTTATGAAAAAGCTATGGAAACCATACAGCCAGATGATGTTGTGAAAAAGGTTTTAGAGGTTGTTGGGTAGTCCCTATGGTTATTTATAT
>NZ_JBDVAA010000221.1:0-1480 GCF_039943695.1 Cellulophaga sp.
TAAGGCAAGTGTTTTGTTTGGTGAAGCAGGTAAAAATGGATGCGTAATTATTACAACAAAAGGATATACTAGTACAATTAATTATGATGAAGAATATGCTAAGTTATCAGAAAGTCAGTTTAAAAAAGTTACACTAGATCCGCTTTCTACTTTTTCTATAGATGTCGATAAAGCTGGTTATAGTAATATAAGAAGAATGATAAATAACGGAGAAAATATTCCTTTTGATGCTGTTAAGATTGAAGAAATGGTTAATTATTTTGATTATGATTACCCACAACCAACAGACGAGCATCCATTTTCTATATCTACAGATGTAGCTAAAACGCCTTGGAATATACAAACACAATTGGTTCGTATAGGTTTACAAGGAAAAGAGTATTTAAATGAAGAATTACCAGCTTCTAATTTAACTTTTTTAATAGATGTTTCGGGGTCTATGGAAGACCATAATAAATTACCACTTTTGGTATCTGCTTTTAAATTATTAGTGCATCAACTTAGAGAAAAAGACAAAGTAGCTATAGTTGTATATGCTGGTGCTGCAGGAGTTGTTTTAGAGTCAACTAATGGAAATCAAAAAGAAAAAATAATAAATGCATTGCAAAAATTAGAAGCTGGTGGTTCTACTGCTGGTGGACAAGGTATTCAATTGGCGTATAAATTAGCAGAGAAGAATTTTAAAAAGAACGGAAATAACCGGGTAATACTTGCTACTGATGGCGATTTTAATGTTGGTGCGTCTAGTAATAGCGATATGGAAAAGCTAATAGAGGAAAAAAGAGCATCTGGTGTGTTTTTATCTGTACTTGGCTTTGGTATGGGTAATTACAAAGACTCTAAGTTAGAAACTCTTGCTGATAAAGGTAATGGCAACCACGCTTATATAGATACTATGCAAGAGGCACAAAAAGTATTTGGTAAAGAGTTTGGGGGTACATTATATACTATTGCTAAAGACGTAAAAATTCAGGTTGAATTTAATCCTGCTAAAGTACAAGCATACCGCTTAATTGGTTATGAAAATAGACTTTTGGCAGATGAAGATTTTGTAGATGATACTAAGGATGCTGGTGAGTTAGGAAGCGGACATAAAGTTACTGCTCTTTACGAGGTAGTTCCCGTTGGCGTAAAAAGTGATTATGTAAAAGATGTAGCAGAGTTAAAGTATACAAATACAGAAGCTACAGCTAACTATAAAGATGAGTTGTTTACGGTTAAGTTTAGGTATAAAAAACCAAATTCTAATAAAAGTGTAGAAATGGTTCACATTCAAAAAAATGAAGAAACAGTAATGTCTGCAGATTTTAAATTTGCTTCTGCAGTTGCTTTATTTGGACTTAAATTACGTAAATCTCAGTTTACAAATAATGCAAGTTTAAGTGCAATTATTAAGTTAGCACAAGAGGGTAGAGGAGAAGATAAGCAAGGGTATAGAGCAGAGTTTATACGCTTGGTAAATGCAACGGATAAAGAGTTA
>NZ_JBDVAA010000222.1:0-25082 GCF_039943695.1 Cellulophaga sp.
CTTAATGTATTCTTGAAACCCATATTGTAATCTGGAAGTATAGATCCTAAATTTTCTACATTTTGAGTTTCTGCATAACTACCATTAGCATTTACAACTTTATTACCCTGGTCGTCAAAGACAAAATTAGTACCTCTAATAACACCATAAGATTCCCCTACAACTGCATTAATTGACACTGAGTTAAATGGGAATGAAGCAATTTGCAATGACTCAACACCGTCAATTATCTCTAATAACTCGTTGTTGTTTTTTGAAAAATTCCATGTAAAATCCCAAGAAAAATCTTCTGTTTGAATAGGAGTTATATTAACTAAAGCTTCAATACCTCTATTTCTTAATACACCTGCATTTGTAAATGTAGAGTTATAACCTGTTGAAGGATCAACGGTTACTGGAGTAATTAAATCACTAGTTTCTTCGTTATAATAAGTAAGGTCAAAACTAATACGATTTTTTAAAAATGCCATTTCTAAACCTACTTCATAAGTTTGCTTTAATTCTGGTCGTAAATTTGGGTTTTGACTGACACCATTTGTACTAAAAGGTACATCTCCTAAAAAAGGAATATCTGCTACAAATGTTGTAGCTAATTGATATGGATCAGTATCACTACCTACTTCTGCATAACCACCACGTATCTTACCAAATGATAGCCAATCAGCTTTAATTAAATTAGAGAAAACAATACTACCGTTTACACCTGGGTAAAAGAAAGAGTTGTCATTTTCAGGAAGTGTTGAAGACCAATCACTACGACCAACTACAGTTAAATAAGCAAAGTTGTCATAACCTAAAGAAACAGATCCGTAAACACTATTGACTCTTTTGTAAGAATCAAATTCTGTAGCTTGAGCTGGATCTGATGAATTACTGATATTATATAAACCTGGAACAACTAAACCTCCAGATGTAGCTGCAGATAATCTATGAAATTCATTATCTCTGCGGTTTGTACCTATAAATGAGTTGACACTAATTTTGTCATCCATAAATTTTTTGTCAAAGTGTAGTCTAGCCTCGTAATTTACTTCTTGAAAATCTCTATCCGCTTCAGAATAGAATGCTGGTGATTGAGATCCAACTGCTCTACGATCATTTATTCTAAAGTCATAAGTATCTGCATATATTTTAGCTACTACATATAACTCATCTGTAAAATTATATGTTGCACCTATATTACCATACCAACGTGTACGTTTATCTTCTGATGTATTTTCATATAATGTCCAGTAAGGATTATCAGAGTATCTAGGACTTCCATCTTCTGCAGAAACTCTATTCCAACTACGTTGAGTTCCATCTTCTCTCTTATAATTTTTTAAACGTTCAAAATCTAGAGAAGTCTGTCCAAACTGATACATCTGTTGAACCACACCAGAACCAGTGTAGCCAGAGGCAGGTCTGTTAAACCCATCAGTTATTGTTAAGTTTACTAGAGCATCTACTTTTAACTTTTCAGTTAATTGACTTGTAGCATTAAAATTAACAGAGCTTTTATTTAATTCAGAATTAGGTACAATACCGTGTGTACTTGTTTTATTAGCACTTAAACGTACCGTAGATTTTTCTGTACCTTGTGAAAAGGATACACCATTATTATAAGTGATCCCAGTATTCCAAAATGAATCTTTATCATTTTTAGGAGCCACCCATGGTCTAGTTTGTAAATAATCATTACTAAATTCAGGGTCAAAAGCATCCCAATGTAAAACTTGTTGACCTTCATATCTAGGTCCCCATGATTCATCTGTGCCATAATCAACAACACTATACTCTGTACCATTAATTGTAGTTGTACCAAAACCAACTTGACCAATAGTGCTAGCATCACCAGCACCGCCACCATATAGGTTTTGCACTTTTGGTAAAATATTAACTTTGTCAAATGTAACACCTGAATTTATTGTTATCTGTGCTTTTCCTTTTTTTCCAGATTTTGTAGTAATTAAGATAACACCGTTACTTGCTCTTGATCCGTAAAGTGCTGCCGCAGCACCACCTTTAAGTATATTCATAGTCTCAATGTCATCTGGATTGATGTCAAAACCAGCATCACCAAAATCACGTCCGCCACCACCTGACTGAGTAGCGTTGCTATTATAATTTGAATTATCTAATGGGATGCCATCAACAACCATTAAAGGTCTGTTTTCTTGAGTAATAGAACTAGGTCCTCTTAAAACAATTCTTGTTGATCCTCCTAAACTTCCTGAATTGTTAGATACTTGAACGCCTGCTACTTTCCCAGACATTGCGTTAAGTGCATTTGAGCTTCTTGTTTCTGCGATATCATCACCGCTAACTGTTTGTGTAGAGTAACCCAGAGATTTTTTTTCTCTAGAAATGCCCAAAGCTGTTACCACAACTTCTTGTAAGGCTTCTGCATCCTCAGTCATTTTTACATTAATCATATTTTGGTTATCAACCGTACGAGAAGTAGGTGTTTGACCTAAATAGGTAAATAAAAGTACTTGTCCGTTAGATGCAGAAATTGTGTATTTCCCATCAAAATCTGTTTGAGTACCTGTAGTTGTTCCTTTTACAAGGATGTTTACGCCTGGTAATGGTATACCATCTTGATCGGTAACCGTACCAGAAATCGTTTTTTGTTGTGCAAAAGTTAAGTGCACAATAAACGCTAAGAGTAGCGTTAAGATTCCTCTTTGTTTTGTTTTCATTTTTGAAATATTTGAATTAGTCGATATCAAAAATCAAAAATATTTGTTAATAAGCAAACTAATTTTCTACTTATTTTAACAAGATTGTCAGAAAAAAGCTTATTGCGTTGTGGAATTAATAATAAAAATATCAAATAGATATTAATAATGTAAATTAGTTAATTTTTAATGTACGTTAAATATTGTTAAAATTAACATTTGTGTATGTTGTTTTAGATTAATAAGAATTAATCAGAGCTAGCTTTAACATAGAAAAGATTCTTTTTTTCTTAAAGTTTAATAAAAAAAACCTGCGGAAATCTCCGCAGGTTTAAGTATTAAAATATGAATTTTCAGCTAATTAAAATTAATTAACATCCCACCATACTTTTTCTGTCATATCTCCAGGATTAGAAGATACAGCATTTAATGATGCTGAGTTTGACGTTGTTTCAGATAGAGGGTAAGGCATACGTACAGGAATAGTATTAATAAACGCTGCTGTAGGTGCACTCAATTGAGGGTAATCTAATCTTCTCCATTCATTCCAAGCTTCAAAACCTTTAACATATAAAGAAATCCATTTTTGAATACCAATTGACTCTTTCCAGTTAGCTGCGTCGTATGCATTGTTTGTTAAATAATCAGATATAGCTGCTGCATCGTCAATTCCCCAGTAATTCATTGAAGCTGTTACGGCATTATTGTATGCAGTTTCTGCATCTCCTGTTAAAATACCTCTCTGATATGCTTCAGCTAATAAAAACTGAACCTCACTGTAGGACATGATCACATGTGGTGCTATTGCAGCTCTTACTAAATCACTTGGTCTAGAAGTAGTTGGTTTTAATGTTGTAGCATCATTATCTAACAATCCGTAAGGCATACCAACAATAGTTCCTGCAGATGCAGGCTTAGCATAAATATCTAATCTTGGATCTCCTAAATCTGTTAATGTTGTAACTAAAAATTCAGAAACAGCATAGTCGTCTCTGTTGTTAATGTTAACGTTTCTCCATAGTGGATTAGATCTGTCTGGAGCAGAGTCAAAGGTAAATAATGCATTCTCTGTATTACTAGATATTAAATTAGTAGAAGCAATAGTTGCATATTTTGTAGCTGTTGCTAGATCTATATCAGATAAGCGAATAGCATATTTAAGCATCAATGAATTTGTTAATTTAATCCAGTTTTCAACATTACCATCGTATACTACATCACCCGAAGAAAAAGAAGGTGAACTTGTATCAAAAGTATTGCTTGCTTGCTCTAACGATTCCAATACGCTTAAGTATATATTTTCTTGAGAATCGTATGATGGTAAATTAAACTCACTATTAATAGCTTCTGTGTAAGGAACAGCTCCAAATCCGTCGGACAAAAAAGTAAAAACCTGAGAAGACATAACATCTAATATGTTTTTCTTATTTGTTTTTATATTATCTGACACATCTTGTGACTCTACTAATTCCTTAGCGGATGCTAATTCTTTTAAAACAGATGCATACATAGTAGACCACGTGCCATCAAAAGCTGTAATAGTTTGGTTGTATCTACTGTCTTCAGTATATTCATTTTCTGCCCATTGTTGGGTCATTAGCATACCCCAGCCAGCATTAACTCCTGTACCAGCTAAACTATTGTAAAATGTATATTCAGCTGTAGTAAGTAAGGTCGAAGGACTAACAATAACTGCATTGTTAGGGTCAATATTTAGTTCTTCAAGTCCATTATCACATGCGCATAACATTGTCGCGGAAAGTAATAATGTAAATATTTTATTTTTTTTCATGTTTTTAAAATTTAAAATTTAGCGGATAAATTAACACCAAATGATCTAGTTGGAGGTACTTGAGCGTTCTCTAATCCCTGTACATTTCCAGATCCTGTAATAACTTGTGGGTCAATGTATGGTACATCTGCAGATATGATAGCTAAGTTTCTACCAAAAACACTAAGATTAACACTTGTAAAAGGTAGATCTTTTAATATTTTAGCAGGTAAAGAGTAACTTAATCTAAGATCTCTAAATTTAACAAAGCTTGCATCATAAACATTTGGAGCAGCTCTGTTCCAGTAAGTTTGATAGTATGTTTGAGGGTCAATTCTAGTTGTATTCTCTGCACCTGTCGATGTAACACCTGGTAAGATCATACCATTTGCTCTAGTGTCACTTTCTCCATTAAAAGCAACTGTTTCTGGTGACATACCTGAGTATTTAGCCCATTGTAAAGAAGAAGAGTGAATAATTCCTCCTTCTTGGAAATCTATTAAACCTGATAGTGTAAAGTTTTTATAAGTAAAAGACGTACTTATGCCACCAACCCAATCAGCAATTGCAGAGCCTAAATAAACTCTGTCATCTGTAAATAGGTAAGCCCCATCATCACCAACAACTTTACTTCCGTTATCATCGTAGATGTAATCCTGACCATAAAGAGCCATATAAGGTTTACCTTCTTGTATTCTTAAATCGGCAGCCCAAGTTCCACCCATATTAATACTTTCTACTAATGTTTCTCCGTTTTCATCTTTTAATAACTCAACAACTTCGTTTTTTTGTTGAGTAAGGTTTAAGCCAATATCCCATCTAAAGTTTTCTGTTTGTATTGGAGTACCGCTAATTTGAAACTCAAAACCAGAGTTTTTCATGCTACCAGCATTCAGTAATTTAGATGTGTATCCAGTAGAAGAAGATGTAGGTACGTTAAATATTTGATCTTCTGTTAGTCTGTCATAGTAAGATGCGTCAATGCTTAGTCTGCTATTAAATAACTTAACTAAAATACCAAATTCAGTTTCAGTTGTTAACTCATTAACTAAATCAGGATTTTGTTGTGAGTTAGGAACAGTGTACATTGGGAAACTTCCAAAATTAGGTGTTAGTGGAGAGTAAACATCTGATAATCTATATGCAGCAGCATCATTACCAGCTTGAGCAATACTAGCTCTTAGTTTAACAAAGTTTACAACATTACTTCCTTTAATAAAGTCTAATTCAGATAAAGCGAAACTTATAGATGCAGCAGGATAAAAATAGCTGTTGTTTTTCTTTGGTAATGTAGAAGACCAGTCATTTCTTGCAGATAAATCTAAGAATAACATGTCTTTAAATCCGAAAGAAGTAGATCCAAATATACTGTTAATTCCTTTATTGGCTTCAAATGTATCTGTATTTACTGCAGCAATTGAGTTGCTAACGTTAAAAAAACGATCTACAACTAAGCCTCCAGACGTAGCAGCAGTAATTCTTTTTGTAAACTGTCTCATTCTGTTTGCTCCCAATATACCGCTAAAAGTAAAGTCTTCAGAGAAATCTTTTTGGTAGTTTAATCTTACTTCAAAATTTGTTTCTTGAAATTTTCTCTCTGTTTCTAAATATTTAGATGGGTCTACAGATCTTAATGGAATTCCTTCTATTAAGCTAAATTGAGAAATATCTGTGCCAAATTGAGAAGATAAGCTTAAATTCTCATTAATTGCATAGCTGAAATTTGCATTTCCAAAAACCCTGTTTCTAGTATCTTCCTGCATAAAGTTATCTCTAACCCAAGATGGATTATCAAAATAATTTGGAGTAGGATCAAATGAGGTAAGGTTTCCAGATGCATCTGTTACTATACCTTTTGGGTTCCAAGTGTATTGGTTGCCTTCAGTGGTATTTTGTTGATCTTGTAATCTTTTAACATCTAATTGAGTTTGCCACCATTGAGTAAAACCTTGTAATGGGTTACCATTACTGTATCCAGTAATGTTTCTGTTTTGTGCATCTGTTTTAATGTAACTCATTGTTAGTCCTGCCTTCAATTTATCAGTTAAATTATAGGTGGTATTAATGTTTACAGTATTTCTTTGTAATGCACCATTAGGTGTAGTACCTGTTTGGTCAACGTTAGAATAACCTAGTCTAAAAGAACCTTTGTCGTTAGCCCCGCTTAAAGAAACACTGTTCATAAGTGTAATTCCAGAGTTAAAAAATGATTCATATGTGTTATCTGGAGCAACCCAAGGTCTAGTTTCTTTGTAATTGTTTGCTCCTGGATCCCATGAATCCCAGTGTCTTACATTTACATTTGAATCAAATTTTGGACCCCAAGAGCCATCTTTACCATAGTTAGGTGCTAAATATGCTACACCGTCTTGAGTAAATTCATTAAAACCACTAGCTGTAGGGTAAGATGATCCACCACCGTACATTCTTTGATGAGGAATTAAGTTTCTAACTTCATCAATTGTAATACTACTATCAAAAGTTACACCAAGACCTTTTTTTTCAGACCCATTTTTAGTTGTAATTAAAATTACACCATTAGCACCTCTAGATCCGTATATAGCTGTTGCAGCAGCGCCTTTTAATACAGACATAGTTTTAATACTTGAAGGATCAATATCTGAGGCAGAGTTACCATAATCGTAATTACCTCCACCAAAACCTCTCTCTTGTCCAGAGTTAGAGTAGCTTTGGTTACTTACAGGTACACCGTCAATAACAAATAGAGGTTGGTTATTTCCTAAGAAAGAATTTGAGCCTCTAATAGTTATTCTTGAAGATCCACCAAGTGTAGATGAACTACCTTGTATTTGTACACCAGCCACTTTACCTTGTAATGAGTTTACAAGATTAACCTCTTTGGCGTTGTCAATACTTTCTCCAGTTACTTTTTGAACTGCATAACCGATAGCTTTTTCTTTTTTACTTATTCCAAGCCCAGTAACAATTACTTCTTGTAGAGCTTCTGCATCCTCTTTCATTTGTACGTTAATAACATTTTGGTTACTAACTGTTTTGGATGTAGGAGTTTGTCCTAGATAGGTAAAAATAAGTACTTGGCCACTTGATGCTGAAATAGAATATTTACCATCAAAGTCTGTTTGAGTTCCGGTAGTTGTTCCTTGTACAAGGATGTTTACGCCTGGTAATGGTATACCATCTTGGTCGGTAACTGTACCAGAAACCGTTTTTTGTTGTGCAAATGTTAAGTGCACAATAAACGCTAAGAGTAGCGTTAGGATTCCTTTTTGTTTTGTTTTCATTTTTTTGAAATTTGAATTAGTCGATCCCAAAAATCAAAAAATAATGTTAATTAAAAAAATAATAAAGGTATTATTTTAAGTAATATTTGGAAATGTATAGATTAACAATTGTTATCTCTTGGTTAATTATTGACTTTTTTAAGTGAATGTTTAAGTGGTTTTAGTTTGGTTATTTTTAGATTCTAATTTGTTTAATTGTTGAAAAAAAATAAAATAAGTGTCTAACTATTTGAATTTTAATAAATAATTACTACATTTGCCGCCCTTAAAAGAAGGGAAAAAATTTATATACATATAAATATAGTATGCCAACAATTTCACAATTAGTACGAAAAGGAAGGGTCTCAATTACTAAGAAGAGTAAATCGGCTGCTTTGGATTCGTGTCCTCAAAGAAGAGGGGTTTGTACACGTGTTTACACAACTACTCCAAAGAAACCAAACTCTGCAATGCGTAAAGTTGCAAGGGTTAGGTTGACAAATGGAAAAGAGGTAAATGCTTACATCCCAGGAGAGGGTCACAATTTACAAGAGCACTCGATAGTATTAGTAAGAGGCGGAAGAGTAAAAGATTTACCAGGTGTTAGGTACCACATCGTTAGAGGTGCTTTAGATACGGCAGGTGTTGCTGGGAGAACTCAGCGTAGATCTAAGTATGGAGCAAAACGCCCTAAGAAGTAATTAACTAACACTTACAAAGAGAAGAGATGAGAAAAAAACAGGCGAAAAAAAGGCCTCTTTTACCGGATCCAAAATTTAATGATCAATTAGTGACGCGTTTCGTTAATATGATGATGTGGGATGGTAAAAAATCTGTAGCCTTTAAGGTTTTCTATGATGCGATTGCTATTGTAGAGGAAAAGAACACTGATGAAGAGAAGTCAGCTTTAGAGTTGTGGAAGGAAGCATTGTCTAATGTTATGCCTCACGTAGAAGTACGTAGTCGTAGAGTGGGTGGAGCTACATTTCAGATTCCGATGCAGATTAGACCAGATCGTAAAATTTCTACTGCTATGAAGTGGTTGATTAGTTATTCTCGTAAGAGAAATGAAAAGTCAATGGCTCAGAAGTTAGCGGCAGAGGTTTTAGCTGCGGCTAAAGAAGAAGGTGCGGCGGTTAAGAAAAGAGTTGATACTCACAAGATGGCTGAAGCAAATAAAGCATTCTCACATTTTAGATTCTAGATATGGGTAGAGATTTAAGATATACAAGAAATATTGGTATTGCTGCGCACATTGATGCAGGTAAGACAACAACAACTGAACGTATTTTGTTTTATACGGGCGTTAGTCATAAAATAGGTGAAGTGCATGATGGTGCTGCAACTATGGACTGGATGGAGCAAGAACAGGAAAGAGGTATTACAATTACTTCTGCTGCAACTACTTGTACGTGGCAGTTTCCTATGGAAAACGGTCAGCCTACAGAAGGTGCAAAAGGATATCATTTTAATATTATAGATACTCCGGGTCACGTAGATTTTACTGTAGAGGTAAATAGGTCTTTACGTGTTCTTGATGGTTTGGTTTTCTTATTTAGTGCTGTTGATGGTGTTGAGCCTCAATCAGAAACTAACTGGAGATTGGCTGATAACTATAAAGTTCCTCGTATTGGTTTTGTTAATAAAATGGACCGTCAGGGATCAAACTTTTTAATGGTTTGTAAGCAGGTTAAAACAATGTTGGGTTCTAATGCGGTTCCAATCGTATTGCCAATAGGTGATGAGGCTGATTTTAAAGGTATTGTTGATTTAGCAAAGAATAGAGCTATTGTATGGCATGATGAGGGCTTTGGTGCTACTTTTGATGTAGTTGAAATTCCTGAAGAGATGAAGGCTGAAGTACATGAGTATAGAGCTGCTTTGATTGAAGCTGTTGCTGAGTACGATGAAAACCTAATGGAGAAGTTCTTTGAGGATGAGGATTCTATTACTGAAGATGAAGTACATGCTGCTTTAAGGGCTGCTGTTATGGATAGAGCTATTATTCCAATGATTTGTGGTTCTTCATTTAAGAATAAAGGTGTTCAGTTTTTATTAGATGCTGTTTGTAGGTATTTGCCTTCTCCTGTGGATAAGGATGATATCGTAGGAACAAATCCTGATACAGGTGAAGAGGAAACTCGTAAGCCAGATGTTAAGGAGCCGTTTTCTGCATTAGCATTTAAGATTGCTACAGATCCTTTTGTTGGTCGTTTGGCATTCTTTAGAACATATTCAGGTCGTTTAGATGCTGGTTCTTATATATTGAATAATAGATCTGGTAAAAAAGAGCGTATATCTCGTATTTACCAAATGCATTCTAATAAGCAAAATGCTATTGATTATATCGAAGCAGGAGATATTGGAGCGGCAGTAGGTTTTAAAGATATTAAGACTGGTGATACTATGTCTGATGAAAAGCATCCTATTGTTTTAGAAAGTATGGACTTTCCTGATCCGGTAATTGGTATTGCGGTTGAGCCAAAAACTAAAGCAGATGTTGATAAGTTAGGTATGGCTTTGGCTAAATTAGCTGAAGAAGATCCAACTTTTCAGGTGAAAACAGATGAAGCTTCAGGACAGACTATTATTTCTGGAATGGGTGAGCTTCACTTGGATATCATTGTGGATCGTTTAAGAAGAGAGTTTAAAGTTGAAGTGAATGAAGGTGAGCCTCAAGTTGAATATAAAGAAGCATTAACAAAAACTGCATCTCACAGAGAGACTTATAAGAAGCAATCTGGTGGTCGTGGTAAATTTGGTGACATCGTATTTGAAATGGGTCCTGCGGATTCAGATTTCGAAGGTGAAGGTCTTCAGTTTGTTGATGAGATTAAAGGTGGGCGTATTCCTAAAGAGTTTATACCTGCTGTACAGAAAGGATTTGATGTCGCTATGAGAAATGGTCCTTTAGCTGGTTATGAAATGGATACAATGAAAGTTGTGTTAAAAGATGGATCTTTCCACCCTGTGGATTCTGATGCTTTATCTTTTGAATTAGCTGCAAAAATGGGTTATAAGGCTGCGGGTAAAGCTGCTGGAGCTGTTATAATGGAGCCTATAATGAAAATGGAGGTGTTAACTCCAGAAGAAAATATGGGTGATATAGTTGGTGATCTTAACAGAAGAAGAGGTGTTATCAGTAGTATGGATGACAGAGCTGGTGCTAAGGTTGTTAAAGGTGAAGTTCCTTTATCGGAAATGTTTGGATATGTAACATCGTTAAGAACATTATCTTCTGGTAGAGCAACGTCTACAATGGAATTTTCTCATTATGCAGAAACTCCATCTAACATATCTGAAGAAGTAATTAAGGCAGCAAAAGGAGCAACCGCTTAAATTTAGTAAAATGAGTCAAAAAATTAGAATAAAATTAAAATCTTACGATCACAATTTAGTAGATAAATCTGCTGAGAAAATTGTTAAGACTGTTAAGACTACTGGAGCGGTTATAACTGGACCAATTCCGTTACCAACTCACAAGAAGATATTTACAGTATTGCGTTCACCGCACGTAAATAAAAAATCTAGAGAGCAGTTTCAGTTAAGTTCTTATAAAAGATTATTAGATATTTATAGTTCTTCTTCAAAAACTATTGACGCTCTAATGAAGTTAGAGTTGCCAAGTGGTGTAGAAGTAGAGATTAAAGTTTAAGTATCTATGTCTGCCTCTGATGGGGGTAGATGACATGTCCTAAGCGTTTCGCGAAGGAAAGACGGAAAAAATAAATTCAGGGTTGAGTTATTTTTGACCCTGTTTTTTTGTCAAAAAGTTAAGTAATAAATAAGTAATTAATAATTAATAATTAATAAATATGTCTGGGTTAATTGGAAGAAAGATTGGCATGACCAGCATCTTTGATGAAAATGGAAAGAATATTCCATGTACAGTAATCGAAGCTGGGCCATGTGTTGTTACCCAAGTCAGAACTGAGGAGGTTGATGGGTATAGTGCTCTTCAACTAGGTTTCGATGACAAGGCAGAAAAGCGTGCTAATAAGGCTCAATCGGGTCACTTTAAAAAGGCAGGTACTTCTCCTAAAAAGAAAGTCGTTGAATTTCAAGGTTTTGATGGTGAATTTAAGCTTGGTGACTCTATAAGTGTTGATCAGTTTAAAGAAGGTGAATTTGTTGATGTAGTAGGTACGTCAAAAGGTAAAGGTTTTCAAGGTGTTGTTAAAAGACATGGCTTTGGAGGTGTTGGTCAGGCTACGCATGGTCAGCATAATAGATTAAGAGCTCCTGGTTCTATTGGTGCAGCTTCTTATCCTGCAAGAGTTTTTAAGGGTATGAAGATGGCGGGTAGAATGGGTGGTGAAAGAGTCACTGTTCAAAACCTTAGAGTTTATAAAGTAGTTCCAGAAAAAAATCTTTTAGTAGTAAAAGGTTGTGTTCCTGGTCATAAAAACGCTTACGTAACTATTCAGAAGTAATGAAAGTAGCAGTTTTAGATAGTAAAGGAAAAGATACGGGTAGAAAGGTAGACCTTACTGACTCGGTATTCGCAATAGAGCCTAATAACCATGCTGTATATTTAGATGTAAAGCAGTATTTGGCGCATCAGAGGCAAGGAAACCATAAATCAAAGGAAAGAGCTGAGATTGCTGGTAGTACAAGAAAAATAAAGAAACAAAAGGGAACAGGTACTGCTCGTGCGGGTAGTATTAAATCTCCGGTTTTTAGAGGTGGTGGTCGTATTTTTGGCCCACGTCCTAAAGATTATAAGCAGAAATTAAATAAGAACGTTAAGCGTTTGGCAAGAAAATCTGCTTTTAGTATTAAGCAAAATGAGAAAGCAATTTTAGTAGTTGAAGACTTTAATTTTGATGCTCCAAAAACTAAAGAATTTAAAGAAGTTCTTAAGTCATTAGGTATCGAAAATAAAAAATCTTTAATTGTGTTGGGTGATTCAAATAATAATGTATATTTGTCATCGCGCAATTTAAAGCGTTCCGAAGTTGTAATTAACTCAGAATTAAGCACTTACAAAATACTTAATGCTTCTAGTGTAGTGTTATTTGAGGGTGCATTAGAGGGAATTGTATCGAACTTAAACAAATAAAAAAGCAATGAGTATAATAGTTAAGCCAATAATTACGGAAAAAATGACCGCTGATAGCGAGTTGTATAATCGTTATGGTTTCGTTGTGGATTTAAAAGCCAATAAAATCCAAATTAAGGATGCTGTAGAGCAGGCTTATGGGGTTTCGGTAAAAAATGTTCGAACAATGATTTACGGACCAAAACGTAAAACACGTCACACTAAGACAGGTGTGCAGCACGGAAAAACTAATAGTTATAAAAAAGCTATTATTGACGTGGTAGAAGGGGATATAATTGATTTTTATAATAATCTATAAAGACAAAACATGTCAGTTAGAAAATTAAAACCAATCACTCCAGGACAGCGATTTAGAGTAGTAAACGGATTTGACGCGATTACTACTGATAAGCCGGAGAAAAGCTTGCTTGCTCCGTTAAAAAAGTCTGGAGGTAGAAACAGTCAGGGTAAAATGACAATGCGCCAAAAAGGTGGAGGTCATAAAAGAAGGTATCGTGTAATAGATTTTAAGCGTGATAAGCAAGGTGTTGTTGCGACTATTGAGTCTATTCAGTACGATCCTAACAGAACAGCATTTATTGCATTGGCGGAGTATGCTGATGGTGAAAAGAGATATATTGTTGCTCAAAATGGTTTGGAGGTAGGTCAGAAGATTTCTTCTGGTGAAACAGCTTCTCCGGAAGTTGGTAATGCTTTACCGTTAAGTGCAATTCCTTTGGGAACAATTATTTCTTGTATAGAACTACGTCCTGGACAAGGAGCTGTAATGGCTAGAAGTGCAGGTACTTTTGCTCAATTAATGGCAAAGGATGGAAAATTTGTAACTGTTAAGTTGCCATCTGGTGAGACTAGGTTAGTTTTAGCAGGTTGTATGGCTACTATAGGTGCAGTATCAAATTCTGATCACCAATTACTAGTATCTGGTAAAGCAGGTAGAAGTAGATGGTTGGGTAGAAGACCAAGAACAAGACCGGTAGCAATGAACCCTGTGGATCATCCAATGGGTGGTGGTGAAGGTAGAGCTTCAGGTGGTCATCCAAGATCAAGAAATGGTATACCTGCTAAAGGATTTAGAACTCGTTCTAAAACTAAGGATACAAATAGATATATATTAGAACGTAGAAAGAAATAAAATTAGAAAAAAATGGCACGTTCACTAAAGAAAGGACCTTACGTTCATTATAGTTTAGATAAGAAAGTTCAGCAAAATGTTGAGTCGGGTAAAAAAGCGGTTATTAAGACTTGGTCTAGAGCTTCTATGATTACTCCTGATTTTGTTGGTCAAACTATAGCAGTACACAACGGTAGACAATTTGTTCCTGTTTATGTAACAGAGAATATGGTAGGGCATAAATTAGGAGAATTTTCACCAACTAGATCTTTTAGAGGTCATGCGGGTGCGAAGAACAAAGGAAAAAAGTAAGCTATGGGAGTTCGTAAAAAACAGATGGCCGAAAGAATTAAGGCTGAAAAGAAGAAGATTGCTTTTGCGAAGTTGAACAATTGTCCAACTTCACCAAGAAAAATGCGTCTTGTTGCAGATTTAATTAGAGGTGTACAGGTAGAGAAGGCTTTGGCTATATTAAAGTTTAGTCAAAAAGAAGCTTCAAGAAGAGTAGAGAAGTTGTTGCTTTCTGCTATTGCTAACTGGCAGTCTAAAAATGAAGATGCAGATATTGAAGAGGCAGATCTTATTGTTAAGGAAATAAGAGTTGATAGTGGTGCAATGTTAAAAAGGTTGAGACCGGCACCACAAGGAAGAGCACATAGAATTAGAAAACGTTCTAACCACGTAACATTGGTTTTAGAATCTAACAATAAAACTCAAAGCTAAGACATTACTATGGGACAAAAAACAAATCCAATCGGGAATCGTCTAGGTATCATAAGAGGTTGGGAATCTAACTGGTATGGTGGAAATGATTACGGAGACAAATTAGCAGAGGATGATAAAATACGTAAGTATGTTCATGCTCGTTTAGCAAAAGCTAGTGTTTCTAGAGTTATTATAGAGCGTACTTTAAAGCTTGTAACTGTAACTATTACTACTGCTAGACCTGGTATTATTATCGGTAAAGGTGGTCAGGAAGTTGATAAGTTGAAAGAAGAGCTTAAGAAAATTACAAGTAAGGAAGTTCAGATTAATATATTTGAAATTAAGAGACCAGAAGTAGATGCTAATCTTGTAGCTGCTAGTGTTGCTCGTCAAATTGAAAATAGAATTTCTTACAGAAGAGCTATTAAGATGGCAATTGCTGCTGCAATGAGAATGAATGCAGAAGGTATAAAAATTCAAATCTCTGGAAGATTAAACGGTGCTGAAATGGCTCGTTCTGAAGCTTACAAAGATGGTAGAATTCCGTTATCTACTTTTAGAGCAGATATAGACTATGCATTAAATGAAGCTCATACTACTTATGGAAGATTAGGTATTAAGGTGTGGATTATGAAAGGCGAAGTTTATGGTAAAAGAGAGCTTTCTCCATTAGTTGGTATGTCCAAAGGGCAAGGCAAGGGTGGAAGAAACGAAGGGCCTAAGAAACAACGTCGTAGAAAGTAATTATTTAAAGAGATAGAGAAATGTTACAACCAAAAAGAACCAAATTTCGTAAAGCGCAGAAAGGCCGTATGAAAGGACTTTCGCAAAGAGGGCACCAGCTTTCTAACGGTATGTTCGGTATAAAATCTTTAGATTCTAAGTTTATTACTTCACGTCAGATAGAGGCGGCTCGTATTGCTGCTACTAGATATATGAAGAGAGAAGGACAGTTATGGATAAAAATATTTCCAGACAAGCCTATTACTAAAAAACCATTAGAAGTACGTATGGGTAAAGGTAAAGGTGCGCCAGAATATTTTGTTGCTGTTGTGAAACCAGGTAGAATTATGTTTGAGATAGCGGGTGTTCCTATGGACATAGCTAAAGAGGCTTTACGTCTTGCGGCTCAAAAATTACCGGTAAAGACTAAATTTATTGTTGCTAGAGATTATTCAGCTTAATTTATAATTTAAGGAATCATGAAACAATCAGAAGTAAAAGAATTATCAGTTGAAGATTTAAAAAATAAATTAGCTGAGTTTAAAAAGCAGTATGGGGATTTAAAATTAGCCCACTCTGTTACGCCTTTGGAGAATCCACTTCAAATCAGAAAGACGAGAAGAACGGTGGCTAGACTAGCAACTGAATTAACTAAAAGGGATAACCAATAATTGGTTCTGCTTTATGGAAAAAAGAAATTTAAGAAAAGAGAGAATAGGAGTTGTAACTAGCAACAAAATGGAGAAATCAATTGTGGTTTCAGAAGTTAAGCGTGTTAAGCACCCTATGTACGGTAAGTTCGTGTTAAAGACAAAGAAATATGTTGCGCACGACGAAACAAACGATTGCAATATTGGTGATACAGTAAAAATAATGGAGACACGTCCATTGAGTAGAACTAAGTGTTGGAGATTGGTGGAAATTTTAGAAAGAGCTAAATAATATGTTACAGCAAGAATCTAGACTAAAAGTGGCAGACAATACAGGGGCAAAAGAAGTTTTGACTATACGTGTATTGGGCGGTACCAAAAGAAGATATGCATCAGTTGGAGATAAAATAGTAGTGTCTGTTAAAGACGCTACTCCAAACGGAGGTATTAAAAAAGGTGCTGTTTCTACTGCAGTAGTTGTAAGAACTAAAAAAGAAGTAAGAAGACAAGATGGATCTTACATTCGTTTTGATGATAATGCGTGTGTATTATTAAACCCAACGGGTGAAATGAGAGGTACACGTGTTTTTGGACCTGTTGCAAGAGAGCTTCGTGATAAGCAATTCATGAAGATTGTTTCATTAGCCCCTGAGGTACTTTAATATTCAGAAAAATGATGAAGTTAAAAATTAAAACAGGAGATACAGTAAGAATTATTGCCGGAGACCATAAAGGTACAGAGGGTAAAGTTGTTAGTGTTGACCGTGAAAAGAATAAGGCAATTGTTGAAGGTGCTAATATGGTATCTAAACATGAGAAGCCTAGCGCAAACAATCCTCAAGGAGGAATCGTTAAAAAGGAAGCTCCATTACACATTTCAAATTTATCTTTAATTGATCCAAAATCTGGAGAAGTAACAAAGGTAGGTTATGAAGTAAGAGATGGTAAGAAAGTGAGATTTTCTAAAAAATCTAATGAAGTAATTTAATTATGACTTACACTCCAAGATTAAAACAAGAATATAAAGAACGTATTGTTTCTGCTCTTACAGAGGAGTTTGAATATAAGAACGTTATGCAGGTGCCAAAACTTACTAAAATAGTTTTAAGTAGAGGTGTTGGTGCTGCAGTTGCAGATAAGAAGCTTATTGACCATGCAATGGATGAGTTAACACTTATAACAGGTCAGAAAGCAGTTTCTACAATGTCTAAAAAGGATGTTGCTTCTTTTAAATTACGTAAGGGTATGCCAATTGGTGCTAAAGTTACGTTAAGAGGTGAAAGAATGTATGAGTTTTTAGATAGGTTAATTACAAGTGCTTTGCCACGTGTTAGAGATTTTCAAGGTATTAAAGCTACAGGTTTTGATGGTCGTGGAAACTATAACTTAGGTGTTACTGAGCAAATAATATTCCCAGAAATTAACATTGATAAGATTAATAGAATCAATGGTATGGATATTACTTTTGTAACTACAGCTGAAACTGATAAAGAAGCTAAATCATTATTAACTCAACTAGGATTACCTTTTAAAAAGAATTAGTATGGCTAAAGAATCAATGAAGGCCCGCGAAAGAAAAAGAGCCGCAACAGTTGCAAAATATGCTGAAAAAAGGAAAGCTTTAAAAGAAGCTGGAGATTATGAAGCTTTACAAAAATTACCAAAAAATGCTTCACCTGTTCGTATGCATAACAGATGTAAGTTAACTGGAAGACCAAAAGGTTATATGAGAACTTTTGGAATTTCTAGGGTAACATTTAGAGAAATGGCTAACAATGGTTTAATCCCTGGGGTTAAAAAAGCAAGTTGGTAAAAATAAACAATCAATATAAATTGGTTTCAGGTTTAGCTAAAAGTTAAAAACCGTCACCGCAAATTATTTTAAATGGTAACAGATCCTATAGCAGATTATTTAACAAGAGTTAGAAATGCCAGTCGTGCAGGTCACAGAGTGGTAGAGATTCCTGCTTCAAATCTAAAAACAGAGATAACTAAAATATTGTTCGATCAAGGATATATTTTAAGTTATAAAGTCATTGAAGACGCAGTACAAGGTTCAATCAAAATTGCTTTGAAATACAATAAAGCAACTAAAGAGCCTGTAATAAAAAAAATACAACGAGTAAGTAAGCCAGGTTTACGTAAGTATGCTGGTTCTTCAGACTTGCCAAGAGTACTTAACGGTTTAGGTATCGCTATAGTTTCTACTTCTCATGGAGTTATGACTAGCAAGCAAGCTAAGTTAGAAAAAGTTGGTGGTGAAGTTTTATGCTACGTTTATTAATCTATAAAGAATAAGAATAATGTCTAGAATAGGTAATAATCCAGTAACAATTCCTGAGGGTGTAACCGTAGAGGTTAACGATAATGTAGTTACAATGAAAGGTAAATTGGGTGAATTAACTCAAGAGTTTTCAGGAGTTTCGGTAGAAATAGAAGAAGGGTCAATCATTGTAAAGAGAAATTCTGAGCATAAACAAGATAAAGCAAAGCACGGTTTGTATAGAGCTTTATTTTTTAATATGATAGAAGGAGTTTCTAAAGGTTGGACTAAAGAATTAGAATTGGTTGGTGTTGGTTATAGAGCTAGCAACCAAGGACAAAAATTAGATTTGGCTGTAGGTTTTTCACATAACATAGTTTTGGATATAGCTCCAGAGGTAAAAGTGGAAACAGTTTCTGAGAAAGGAAAGAATCCAATTGTAAAATTAACATCTTTTGACAAGCAATTAGTTGGTCAAGTAGCGGCTAAAATTAGAGCTTTTCGTAAGCCAGAGCCTTACAAAGGAAAAGGTATTAAGTTTGTTGGAGAAGTATTAAGAAGAAAAGCAGGTAAATCAGCTTAATAATTAGCAATATGGGATTATCAAAGACTGAAAGAAGATACAGAATTAAAAGAAGGATTAGAAAAGTTTCATTTGGAACTGCAACTAAACCAAGATTAGCTGTATTTAGAAGTAACAAAGAGATTTATGCTCAAATTATTGATGATAATGCAGGAACTACATTAGTTTCAGCATCTTCAAGAGATAACGGGCTAGATGCAAAAGGAACTAAAATAGAAATAGCTAACCAAGTAGGTAAAGCTATCGCTGAAAAGGCTTTAAAGGCTGGTATAGAAACTATTGCTTTTGATAGAGGTGGTAACTTATACCACGGAAGAATTAAATCATTAGCAGAAGGTGCTAGAGAAGGCGGACTTAAATTCTAATATATTATGTACCAAAGATATAAAAACGTAGAAACAGTTAAACCAGGTGGATTAGATTTAAAAGATCGTTTGGTTGGTGTACAAAGAGTTACTAAGGTAACAAAAGGTGGTAGAGCTTTTGGTTTTTCTGCTATAGTAGTTGTAGGAGATGAAAACGGTGTTGTTGGACACGGTTTAGGTAAATCTAAAGATGTAGCTACTGCTATTGCAAAAGCTGTTGAAGACGCAAAAAAGAATTTAATTAGAATCCCTCTAATCAAAGGAACTATACCTCACGAACAAAAAGGTAAATTTGGTGGTGCTCGTGTATATATCCAACCTGCATCTCACGGTACAGGTGTAATTGCTGGTGGAGCTGTAAGAGCTGTATTGGAAGCAGTTGGTGTACATGATGTATTATCAAAGTCACAAGGATCTTCTAACCCTCATAACGTAGTTAAAGCAACTTTTGATGCTTTATTGCAAATTAGGGATGCAAAAACAATTGCAGATCAAAGAGGAGTATCTTTAGAAAAAGTATTTAAAGGATAAATAGGGTACAATGGGAAAGATTAAAGTAAAGCAAGTTAAGAGTAATATTAAACAGACTCAAAGACAAAAAAGAACCTTAGAGGCTCTTGGGCTTAGAAAAATTGGTCAAGTTGTTGAGCATGAGGCTACGCCAAATATCCTTGGTATGGTAAATAAAGTTGAACATTTAGTTTCTACTGAAGAAGCTTAATTATAAATTTATCAAGATGAATTTAAGTAATTTAACACCTGCAGAAGGTGCTGTCAATAAGGCAGGTAAAATCGTAGGTAGAGGACAAGGTTCTGGTAAAGGTGGTACTGCTACTAGAGGGCACAAAGGTGCTAAATCTAGATCTGGTTACTCTAAGAAAATTGGTTTTGAAGGTGGACAGATGCCGTTGCAAAGACGTGTGCCTAAGTTTGGTTTTACAAATATCAATAGAAAAGATTACCAAGGAATTAATTTAGAGAAACTACAAGAGTTAGTTGATAAAGGATCTATAAAAGATGTAGTTACTTTTGAAACTCTTTTAGAGAATAGATTAGTAAGAAAAAATGATTTGGTTAAGATTTTAGGTGGTGGTGAATTAAAAGCTACTCTTAAAATTTCTGCTCACAAATTTACTGCGTCTGCAAAGCAAGCTATTGAGGCTGCTGGAGGAGAAGCAATAAGTCTTTAATCACTAAACAGAAGATGAAGAAATTTTTTGATACCATATCCAATATTTGGAAAATAGAAGAGTTAAGAAACAGAATAATTATTACGCTTACTTTACTATTAGTATACCGTTTTGGTGCTCAAATTGCACTACCAGGGATTGATTCTCAGGAATTGGGTAATTTACAAACAGGTACAGAACAAGGTATATTTGGTTTATTAAATGCATTTACAGGTGGGGCTTTTGCCAAGGCATCTGTTTTTGCATTGGGTATTATGCCTTATATTTCTGCATCTATTGTAGTGCAATTAATGGGTATTGCTATCCCTTACCTTCAAAAGTTACAAAAAGAAGGTGAGAGTGGTAGAAAAACAATTAACCAAATTACAAGATGGTTGACTATTGCAATATGTATTGTACAGGCTCCTGCTTATCTTTTAGGTTTAGGTGCATTTGGAGTTCCAGATAGTGCTTTTGTATTAGGTAAAGGGCTAGATTTTATGATTCCAGCTGTAATTATATTAGTTACAGGTACTGTGTTTGCAATGTGGTTAGGAGAAAAAATAACTGATAAGGGTATTGGTAATGGTATTTCATTATTAATTATGATTGGTATTATTGCTACTATGCCTCAAGCATTTATTCAGGAAGTAGCTTCTAGAACAGGTGACAATGTTGGTGGACCAATGTTTATCCTTGTTGAAGTTATTTTATGGTTCTTAGTTATTTTGGCATCTGTACTAATAGTATTAGCTACACGTCAAATACCTGTTCAGTATGCAAGAAGAACCGCATCTGGTGGTTATGAGAAAAACATTACTGGATCTAGACAGTATATTCCTCTTAAGTTAAATGCATCTGGTGTTATGCCAATAATATTTGCACAAGCTTTAATGTTTTTGCCAGGTATGATTGGTAAGTATTTTAATACTTCTGCAGTAGGTTCATGGTTTGAGGTTAATTTTCAAGATCCCTTTGGATTAGCATATAATTTATTATTTGCTTTTCTAATTATAATATTCACATATTTTTATACTGCTATCACTGTACCAACAAATAAAATGGCAGATGACTTAAAAAGAAGTGGTGGATTTGTACCAGGAACAAGGCCTGGGAAAGAAACTGCAGATTTTTTAGATAAAATTATGTCATTAATTACGTTACCCGGATCTATTTTCTTAGCTTTGCTGGCTGTTTTACCAGCTATTGTTGTTCAGCTATTGGGAATTACAGGAAATTGGGCAATGTTTTATGGTGGAACATCACTACTAATTATGGTGGGTGTAGCAATTGATACGGTTCAACAAGTGAATTCATATTTGTTAAATAGACATTATGATGGCTTAATGAAAAGTGGTAAAAATAGAAAAGTAGCATAAGTTATGGCTAAACAAGCAGCGATAGAGCAAGACGGATCTATAATTGAAGCATTATCTAATGCAATGTTTCGCGTAGAGTTAGAAAACGGACACGTGGTTACAGCGCATATATCTGGAAAGATGAGAATGCATTATATTAAATTATTACCAGGTGATAAGGTGAAATTAGAAATGAGCCCTTATGACTTGACTAAAGCAAGAATTACATATAGATATTAAGATGAAAGTAAGAGCATCAATAAAAAAGAGAAGTGCCGAGTGCAAAATAGTGCGCAGAAAAGGACGGTTGTACGTAATTAATAAAAAGAATCCTAGATTTAAACAAAGACAAGGGTAATTATGGCAAGAATTGCAGGTGTAGATATACCAAAACAGAAAAGAGGAGTTATAGCTTTAACGTACATATTTGGTGTAGGTAGAAGTAGAGCTAAAGAAATTTTAGCTAAAGCCCAAGTTAGTGAAGATACAAAAGTATCAGATTGGAATGATGACGAAATAGGTCGTATTCGTGATGCTGTATCTGAGTTTACTATTGAAGGTGAATTACGTTCAGAAATTCAATTAAGCATCAAACGTTTAATGGATATCGGATGTTACAGAGGAATTCGTCATAGGTCAGGTTTGCCTTTAAGAGGTCAAAGAACTAAGAACAACTCTAGAACTAGAAAAGGTAAGAGAAAAACTGTTGCTAACAAGAAGAAAGCAACTAAATAATTAAAAGTCATTAGTATTTAGAAGTTGGATTGAATCTGTCTGAAATGTTAAAGTTTAGGATTCTAATACTAACAACTAACAACTAAAAACTAGAAAAATATGGCAAAGTCAAATACAAAAACAGCTAAAAAACGTAAAGTTATAGTTGAATCAGTTGGAGAAGCACACGTAACAGCTTCTTTTAACAACATTATTATTTCTTTAACAAACAAAAAAGGAGATGTAATCTCTTGGTCATCTGCCGGTAAAATGGGCTTTAGAGGATCTAAGAAGAATACACCTTATGCTGCGCAAGTAGCATCTGAAGATTGTGCTAAAGTTGCACATGAAGCAGGACTTAGAAAAGTTAAAGTTTATGTAAAAGGACCTGGTAACGGTAGAGAATCTGCAATACGTGCAATTCACAACTCAGGAATTGAAGTAACAGAAATTATTGATGTTACTCCATTACCACACAACGGTTGTAGACCTCCAAAAAGAAGAAGAGTTTAATTAATTTAATAGCCCTATGGGCGTTTCACAGAAAGTGTAGTTACGATTATCGAAGGATAAGCCTTAATTCATAATCTCACTTTCAAAATAATAGAAAATGGCAAGATATACAGGACCTAAAACTAAAATCGCACGTAAATTCGGAGAAGCGATATTTGGAGAAGATAAGTCTTTTGAAAAAAAGAATTATCCTCCAGGACAACACGGTAATAATAGACGTCGTGGTAAAAAATCTGAATATGCTGTCCAGTTAATGGAAAAGCAAAAAGCTAAATATTCTTACGGAATTTTAGAAAAACAATTTAGAAACTTATTTGCTAAAGCAAACAGCAGTAAAGGTGTTACTGGTGAAGTTTTACTTCAATTATGTGAATCTCGTTTAGACAACGTTGTTTACAGAATGGGTGTTTCTAATTCAAGAAGAGGAGCAAGACAATTAGTTTCTCACCGTCACATTACAGTTAACGGTCAATTGGTAAATATACCATCTTATTCTTTAAAGCCAGGTGATGTTGTAGGTGTTAGAGAAAAGTCTAAATCATTATCTGCTATACAAGATGCATTGGCTGCTAACAGTCGAGTATACGAGTGGATTACTTGGAATTCTGAGAAAAACGAAGGTACTTATGTATCAATTCCAGAAAGAGTTCAGATTCCAGAGAATATCAAGGAACAACTAATCGTCGAGTTATACTCTAAATAAACAACCTAATTCAACTATGGCATTATTAAATTTTCAGAAGCCCGATAAAGTTATAATGATCGATTCTACAGATTTTGAAGGGAAATTTGAATTTCGTCCTTTAGAGCCTGGTTATGGATTGACTGTTGGAAACGCATTAAGAAGAGTATTACTTTCTGCATTAGAAGGTTTTGCAATTACTTCTGTAAGAATGGATAAAGTAGAACATGAGTTCTCTGTTATTCCTGGTGTTGTTGAAGACGTTACAGAAATGATTCTAAACTTAAAACAAGTTCGTTTTAAGAGACAAATAGAAGATGTTGAAACTGAAACTGTTTCAATTTCTGTAAGTGGTAAAAATCAGTTAACTGCGGGTGATTTTCAGAAATTTATTTCTGGGTACCAAGTATTAAATCCTGATTTAGTAATTTGTAATATGGATGCTAAAGTTAGCATTAATATGGAAATTGTTATTGAAAAAGGAAGAGGATACGTACCAGCAGAAGAGAATAAAAAGCCTGGTGCTGCTATAGGAACTATTCCAATAGATTCTATCTTTACGCCAATTAAAAACGTAAAGTATAGTATTGAGAACTATCGTGTTGAACAAAAAACTGATTATGAAAAATTAGTTTTTGAAATTAGTAGCGATGGATCAATAAATCCTAAAGATGCTTTAACTGAAGCTGCAAAGGTTTTAATTCATCACTTTATGTTATTCTCTGATGAGCGTATTACATTAGAAGCTGATGAAATAGCTCAGACTGAGACTTATGATGAGGAATCATTACATATGCGTCAGTTGCTTAAAACAAAATTAGTAGATATGGATCTTTCGGTTCGTGCACTAAATTGTTTAAAAGCAGCAGAAGTAGATACATTAGGAGACTTAGTTTCTTTCAACAAAAACGATCTTATGAAGTTTAGAAACTTCGGTAAAAAATCATTAACTGAATTAGAAGAGTTAGTGATTAATAAAGGATTGAGTTTTGGAATGGACTTGTCAAAATATAAATTGGATAAAGATTAATTTTATTTCCACTAAGGAGATATATAAGATAATATAATGAGACACGGTAAAAAAGTTAATCATTTAGGAAGAAAAGCAGCGCATAGAAAAGCTATGTTAGCAAATATGGCTTGTTCTTTAATTGAGCACAAAAGAATTAACACTACTGTTGCTAAAGCTAAAGCTTTAAAACAATTTGTAGAGCCTTTAATTACTAAATCAAAGGCAGAAAACAACCAGTCTGTAGAGAAAGGTACTCACAACAGACGTATAGTGTTTAAAAACTTAAGAGATAAGTACGCAGTAACAACTTTATTTGGTGAGGTTTCTTCTAAAGTAGGAGACAGACCAGGTGGTTATACAAGAATTATTAAGCTTGGTAACAGGTTAGGTGATAATGCTGATATGGCTTTAATAGAGTTAGTAGACTTTAATGAAGTTTATAACGCTGGTAAACCAAAAGAGAAGAAGAAATCTAGAAGAGGTAGAAGCAAAAAGGCTG
>NZ_JBDVAA010000223.1:0-6655 GCF_039943695.1 Cellulophaga sp.
AAAAATGGAAGGGAACTGTAGACACTATGGATTTAGGTTTTTCTCTAAATCATGATGTTATGAAAGAGAAATTGAATAAAGATGGTTCTTTGGATATTTTGGTGCACCTTAACCCTGCTTGGATACAAGACAGAGAAGGCAAGGATAATATGAATGATGATTGGGTTAACGATACTTGGAGCGACTTAAAACTTTGTATTAAAATTGAACACCCACGTTTACCCAATTATGTCAAGAAAGGTGCTAAAGATAAAGAAACAGGAGAAAGAGCATACTCAGGGACTATATTTGGCTTGTTTTACGGCAAGTATCTTAACGTAAAAAAAGATGTATTAACTGAAGACATGCCTTTAGAAGCTTCTAAAACGGTAGCTGCCATTATACAAAACGATAGCGCTATGGAAGCTAAAGGCACCGAACTATGTAAATTCACCTATGTATCAGTAACCGAGCAAGGCAAAAAGCCCATTGTGTTGTTTAAAGAGGCTGCCATGGTACCTACACAACTGCATAGTTTTAAAGTGCTAATTGGCACTAAAGAAAAAGGTAGTAAAACCATTACCATAGATTTGGATGACCCAAAAGAAAAAGACCTAAAGAAAAAAACAACCGTTTGCCCAGACGTAAGAGCCTTAGATCGTAATAACACCCATAAAGACAACACCTTTAATACGGAGAAGATAGATGCCAAGTTTATAAAAAAACAAACAGATAACCAACTGATGTTAGAAGCTTACGCAGAAAAACCAGATATACCCACTGCCTTAAAAAATGCTTGGTTACCCAATATAGAACCTATACCGCTAAAAGTGCTAGCGCAAACCTGCCGATACCAACGCTGGATAAACATACAAGGTTACCCAGATTTAAGTTATGAACTCAGTTTTAAATCTAGCTCTGAGGCAGATAGCTTATATGAATTTAAAAGCAAAAACTTCGTAGTACGTGATTACAAAGGTAATATGGGGTTATTGAGTAAAAAAGAGAAGAAGAAACAAAAAAAGAAAAACAGAGCGGCTCTTAAGAAATATAAAAAAAAGCAAAAAAAGAAAACTCTAAAAGATACTTTTGATTATAACAAATTACAAATAGCGTTTGAATACAGTTTAGCAGATGTAAAACAAACCGAAATAGTAATTGATGGTGAACACCCTGTACTTAATGCTATAGATACTTTTAACTTTATCACTAGTACTATTCGTAAACTATGTTTTGATGAAGAAGTAGAAGAAGCCGAAAAAGAACATAACCAAAAAAAAGTAAAGGGGCGTAAGAAGAAACGCAATAAACATTTAAAAAAACTACAAAAAAACGGAAAAAAACTACAAAATGAAATTAAAAAGAAAGGCGGTAAATTTGCAAAAAAAGTAGATAAACTGGCACCGTTTAGTATTGCTGTAAAACCACCTGTTTTTGCTGGAAGTGTAGCTTGGAAATTGGAAAATTCAACCCAAAAAGGACGAGAACACGAACTAGGTACAGAATTTTCTATAAATTTTAAAGCAGACCCACTTTTTGAGATTGAAGGCAGATTAGACCTCTTGTTTGTAGCTACTAAAATACCCTATATTGGGCAAGCCGTTATGGGCTTACAAAAAGTAGCAGATGGCGCTGGTATGTCAGACGATGTTTGGAACTGGTTTGTGAGTTTATTTACCGATGATGAAAAATACAAAATAGATATAGATGTAGATTACCACCTAGACCTAGTTACCGCTGCAGCCTATAAACCCACATGGACAGCTGGTAAATATCATACCATAGATGGGTTTAATTGGGGGGAATTAGAAGCTGTTACCGAGTTTACTTTTGGTATAGAAGCTATGCTAGCACTTAATATAAAAGTAGGCGATTTTAGGGGCGAAGCCGAGGTAGGCGGTTCTGCAAAAGCAAAAGTGGTACTTAAAAAAGAAAATGATAAATGGCTGTTTGATTACCAAGGCCTAAACGTAGTATTTTCTGCGAATGTTTCTGTTAGAAAGAAAGATGATGTTAAAAAATCTAAAAAGGAAGAACCAAAATCAGGCGATCGCTTTTTAATACAGGGGCCTTTTACCTATGAAATAGAAGTTTAAACACAATTAATAATGAAATACCTAATTATATGCTTTTTACTTATAAGCACTACTACTTGTAATAACAAAAACAACAATAACAATACAGCAAACATGGCAGAACTTATACCAACACAGCAGATAAGCAAAAACAAACAATACCGATACTACATAAGTATAGGGGTGTATTTACCTTTTGAACTGTACTTAAATGATATTTTAATAAAACACGGTACTACAGGAGTAAGTTCGGCAGTAGAGCTAAACCCATGGTTATTAAACAATGGTACTTATAAGGTTACCATTAAGTTTTTCCCCGATGTAGGTGGCGATACGGTGGTAAATATGGGAAAAGAGCAATTGCCATATCGCTTAGATTTTTATAAAGTAATTATAAACGATAACAGAGATATAGAGCAAGAGAGTGAGCCTATTAATTTGCCATTAATTACTACCAATGAAGATTTACCTTATTTTAAACAAAGTTGGGATATTGAGGTAAAAGATCTGCCTTATGAGCTAGAAGGCTGGCAAAACGGACAAGATTTAAGCACATGGGATAAAGAGACACTACAAAAAAAAGTGATTGCTTATTATGAGAAGTTAAGAACTATATTGAATAATGGGGATGCAAATTCCTTTAATCACTTATGTGTACAACGAGACAAAGAAACGAATGTGTTTAATTATGATTATAATTCGAGAATAGTTCTCGAAGAATTCGAGAATAGTTCTCGAAGAATCCGAGAATATGCTAAAGGAAACATGGTTCCTATTAAAAAATACACTATAAAAATCTACGGTAAGAACAATCAATTGGTGTCTTTAGAAAGAGTAGATAAAGAAAATATGAGAGAAGGCGTTTTAAGAACATTAGAGCCAGATGGAGCAATTAGGATTTACAACATAAAACTCTATCTTCCAAAAGATAGTGATGAGTTTGTTATTATACGTAAATAAGTATAAAATATGACAATAAAAAAGCACCTTTTTATCCTATCGCTGTTTGTTCTTTTTCAAAGTTGCGGGCAAGAAAAAAAATCTCAAGCAGCATTAAATACCAAAATAGAAGAAATAATAGCTTATGCCACTAAAGGATTGCCTGATTATGAGAAAATGGAAAAACTCCCAGATTTATACAACATCTCCATCTCTAGCTCCAACTGCAAGTATGAAATTTTAATTAGTGATTTACAGTCAGCTGCTTTTTTAACGATTCGCAAGGGTCTGTAACTTCAAAAACAAAAGGAATTAACTCGTCATTACTAGGCAGCGGGGTAACACCTATTGAAATTCGGCTATTTCCTAGTACAGGGAAGCAAGTGTTAGACAAATATGCGGCTATCTCAATAAAAATAGAACACATACCACATATGGGCAGTGCCGAAGGCAGAAAAACTGTTTGGACCTATAAAATGCCCATGCTAAAGCAACCCCTACCCCTATTTGTACATACAGGCGCATTTGATGTTACCGTACCTTTTAAAATAACCGCTTTAGAAAACGCGGTAGATTTAAGTACTTTAGATAGCACCCAATTGCGCAAAGAAGTAGATGCCCAGTTTGCTACATTTATAAGTATTTTAGAACAAGGTGATGGGGTTGCTTTACTCGATTTTACTAGAGAGAGAGAGAGAGAGAGTAGGAACCGTACAATGGTACTCAACGAAAAAAGAACTTAAAGAAGAAATGGTAACTGATATTGAACGTATACAAAAATCTAAACTAGTTCCTTTACCAAAATCAATACTAAGATTTTATGGAAAAAACAAGATTGTTACACTTAGAAAAGCTAAGACATTAGAAACTTACTTATGGATGGATGATGGCGAGTATTATTTTGGGCGTGCTTTAAATTTATATAAAACTAAAGATAATAAATGGCATGTTTGGTAAATATATAGCTCTAATTTTTGGTTTTATATAATAATAAAAAAAGTAAAGACATTGACAACTTATAAAATAATATTCTTATGTTTTTTGGGCTTATCTGTAGCTTGTAACAGCCAAGTAAACCCAGAAGTACAGGAAATATTTAGCAATTTAGGAGAAAACGTAATTGCCAATGACGAGGCTTACAATGCTAATATTTGGATAGGTGCTTGCAGCTACGAAGTGTTGATTAACGATATGCGAGTAGACTATTTTTTTGGAAGACTAAATGGTACCACCAGTGGTAGTATTCCCATAAACCCATATATTTTAAAAACAGGCTGGCAAACTTGGACGATTAGAGTCTTCCCAGAGTGGAAAGACCGAAGTTATTTTGATACAAATGGTATTTCTGATGGGGCGTTGGTTGAGTTACAGATAAACAAATACAAATACAAGCCCAATGGCGATGTAGAAACCTTGTATGAATCAGAAAAGTTTGAGCGTAAACAACCAGAAGGCGATTACGATGCCAAGTTTCCTGATGCAGGCAAACCGTATGTAGAATATAAGGGGAAGTTTTATGCCGAAGTACCTTATGAGTTAGAAGGCTGGAGTAATAGCCAAGATTTAAGCAAAGAAGATAAAGACGAGTTGTTTGAAGAATTACTAAAGGAGTATAACACCTACCGAGATCTTATTACCAATAAAGAATTGCCTGAAATTGCTCGAAATATTCACAAAATGAAAGAAGAACGAGCGATAGCTAAAAGTAATAGTAATGAGGAACTACAAGAAATTATTACTAATTTTATAGATGGTTGGGGGCATGATATGACCATGTACCCTATTGAAAAGGTAGCCTTAAAAATGTATGGAAATGGTAAGGTAATTGCATTAGAACGAACGGATATTATGGGGCATACACCTTTAATAGGGAGTTATTTACTTGAAAAAGATGGTGAAAAATATAATAAAGCTGTAGTTATTAGCCTTCACTTTCATCGCCCAAAAGGTTCATCTAAATTAGAAGTAATTCGTTAGTATGAAAACGAGGTTATTCCCTGTTTTATTTATTTTGTTGCCCTTTTTGGTAAGTTGCCAAACCAAAGTAACCAAACAAATGAAAACAGAAGTACAAGAAAATATCAGGAGGGGGACAATACCCCATCAAACTCTATCTTCCAAAAGACAGTAATGAGTTTGTAATAATACATAAATAAGTATAAAATATGACAATAAAAAAGCACCTTTTAATTCTATCGCTGTTTGTTCTTTTTCAAAGTTGCGGGCAAGAAAAAATGAATGATCTATTAGAGTACGAAATTAAAAAATTAGATGAAATAAAAGTTTTTAATACCCAACCTGTATATGCATTACAGTTAAATAAAAACCTATGCAGAGTTCTTATTAGCTGTAATAATATTCCGCATTGGCTTACTTTTTATGAAAACTATGGAGAAAGTATGTTAGTACCCCTTAATATTTATATACCAAAATCAGGCAAGCAATTGCTAACTATACAAGTATTTCCAAAAGAAGGAGATAAGTTTATAGCAGAAAATGCAAATGCAGATATACGTTTGATTCATATGAAAGATAAAGATGATTCTATACAAGACTTTGAAAACCTTGTGGAATTGGGTTTACCTGAAAATTTAGGCGATTTAAAATTACCATATTATGAGTTTACAATTCCTTTTGATGCTGTAGTTCCCTTTGATTTTAGTAAAGAGCTGGAAACGGCAAAAGACCTAAGTAAAGTTAAAAACATAGAGGAATTGGCTGTAAATAAATATAATCAGTTAAAAGAATATATTGAAGAAGGAAAAGGAAAAGCTTTTTTAGACGAAACCAAGAATTTTGAATTAAGACTAATTTCTTACAATTATTTTAGTAAAGATGAAATCATTGAAGATTACAAGATGGGAAATTCAACTACAATGAACTTTTTCTCTCCAGACATTGAAAACACAAAGGTTTCTCCAATAAAAGATTACGAAATAGTTTTTGGATATAATTCTAAGTTAATAACCTTAAGGCGTTTTGATAATAAAGATGCTATACTAGAAATTGAAACTAAAAAAAAAGGAAAAAAAGAAGAAACATCAATCTATTTAACACTCTTTATGCCAGCTGGTAGTAATGAGCTAAAAGTATGGTAATGACTAAATATATTTTAATTCTATCGCTGTTTGTTCTTTTTCAAAGTTGTGGACAAGAAAAAAATCTCAAGCAGCATTAAATAACAAAAAATAAATAAAAAAGCTACCTAGTAATTAGGTAGCTTTGTGTTTTATACAAGACTTATCTTAATCAAAAATAGACCAAGAAGATTTACCTGGTTTATCTTTTTTAATTACAGAATCTTCACTTATAACAATATTATCTTTACGCTGCCCTATATACTCAAGGGCACTCATTTTGTTAAATAACCTATCTATTATAGATATAAACTTGCCTAATACCTCAACAGTTTCAGAAATATTTATATGGTTGTAACGGTTGTTTAATACGTCTTCAATTTTAGAGTTAAAATTAGAAGGTTTAACATCTGTCCACTCAAAATAATATTGCAGTAATTCTTCTCTTTCTTTTTCATCCATAATACTTAAAGATGTAGAAAACTGATTAGCTAAAATTGATATTTGTTTTGCTAAAAAAATTGGAGATTCTTGTGATACAACTTCCTTTAAATAGTAAATACTTTGACCATAAAACTGATTAAA
>NZ_JBDVAA010000224.1:0-5113 GCF_039943695.1 Cellulophaga sp.
ATTAATACAGGAGCCAAGGTTAATAACGCTTTTATCGCAAAAGCACCTCATAAAGGTACTGCTTGGGTTAATAAAACTGGCAAAAAATATATTATCCTTAATTCTGTTGAAGGCAGAAAATACTTAGATAACCAAACTTACAATATAGATTTTGGAGACAGTAATTTTATAAATAGCATTAAAGGTGGTATTAACATTAGCACCTATATTGTTAGTAAACTAAATAGTGAAGGCGACAAGCTTACCTTAATTGTTAACTCTAATAAGTACCAACAGTACTTAATAAACAAACCAGACGTTAAGGTGGCTTCTAGCCCTATTGAAAACACTAAAATTCTAGTTAATTGCGACTCTAAACCTAAGGTAACACTTAATATTGATGATGCTCTGGTTTCTTCAGATTGGGATGGAAGCACTAAAACTTTAACATTAAAAATTAAACACGATGCTAAGTTTAATGATATAGTAACTGTAACCATTAATGAAAACACAAGTACAGCATCTGCTAATAAAACTTTATTAGAAACTAAAACAGATAGCCTTAATAAAGAGGTAGATCAAGAAAACTTAAAATTATTTCCTAATCCAACTACTAATTTTTTACAAGTAGATTATAAAAAAGATTCTCAAATTAAAGAGATTTTTATTAGGGACGTAAATGGACTTTTAATTAAAACTGTAAATTACATTAACACAACATCTCCTTACACTGTAGATGTAAGTAAATTATCTAAAGGAATTTACTTTTTGAGCTTTAAAGACTCTAGTAAAATTATAACTAAAAAATTTATAGTTAATTAAACATACAATTCTTAATACAAAAGCCTCTTCAATTAAAACTGAAGAGGCTTTTTTTCTTTAAACAAAACTGTTCTTTTTAAAATTAACACTAACCACAGTACTGCTCTTTTTACTTTTGTGTACTTTAGTTTTTCTATACCAAACCAATTAAAGCTATGCTTAAAAACTTATGCCTATGCATTTTATTAATTGTATTTGTTTGTGCTAATTCTTTTTCTCAACAAATTGAAACAAACTTTCTTGGTTCTTTTCCGTTTACTTTTACACCTAAAAACAACATTGCAGTACAGGCCATTTTAAATAAAAAAGACACTGTTAGTTTAATGCTACATACAGCAGCAGAATCTATAACTTTAATTAAAGATAGCGCCACAAAAGTAACTAGCGTACAATGGAACACAGAAGATACTGTAGAAATTTGGGGAGGTAAAAGCACGTCTAGACATAGCAATAGCAACACATTACAAATAAGAAGTTTTAATTGGGAAAATTTACCTATTTGGGAAAATAAAAATTCAGGACCAGGAACAGATGGTAAATTTGGACCTAGTTTATTTAAGGGCAAAGCCCTACATATTAGCTTTACAAACCACAAAATAACGGTACACAAAACAATACCTAAAAAAATGAAAGGGTATAAAAAAATCCCTTTAAATTATAAAGACGGATTTATGTTTTTAGGCGGAGAAAGTAGTATTGGATCTACAAAGTATAAAAACACATTTTTAATTCACTCTGGTTACACTGGTTTTATTTTGTTTGATGACAATTTTTCCAAAACCAATAAATTAGACTCACTTTTAAAAATTATAGACACTAAAGAACTTAAAGATTCTTATGGTAATATACTAAAAACACAAAAGGCTATTTTACCTAAATTTAAAGTTGGCAAAACTACATTTAAAAATGTGCCTATTGGCTTTTTTAAAGGCGCAATTGCTAGACAAAGTATGAGTGTTTTAGGCACTGACTTTTTAAAAAGGTTTGATTTTTATATTAGTGCAGATAGAACATTTATATACTTAAAGCCAAACAAAAACTATAATTTACCTTATAACAAATAACATTAAATCAAAAAATAAATAGTAAATGGATGTTTTAGATCATTTTACAGAATTAGTAAATAAGCACTTTATTACACAACACGAGATTTCTTTTTATGAAAAAGAACTTGGTTTAAAACCTAAGTATTTAAGTAAACTTGCTAAAAAAAATAATTTACAACCACCTTGTCAAGTTTTATTAGAAAAGCAAATAACACACGGCAAACAATTGCTAAAACAAACAGATAAAACCATTAAAGAAATTGCTTTTGAAATGAACTTTGAAGATCATTTTTATTTTAGTAAAGTATTTAAACGCAAAACTGGGCAAACACCTACAGAATACAGAAGTTCTTTAAAGTGAACCTTTGTCCATTGCCAATTGTTATACACGGCTATACCTTTGCTTTTTTATAAATTAAAAATTAGCAGAAATGAAAAATTTTACAAAGCATAGCATAGAAAGCGCTCCAGAAGCATCTAAAGAACTCTTAAAATACGGAGAGCAAAAATACGGAGCTGTGCCTAACTTGTTTAAATATATGGCCGGCGCACCTGCATCTTTAGAGGCGTATAACAGTTTATTTAAAATATTTTCTACTACATCTTTTACAGCTGGTGAGCAACACCTAATATTACTTGCTGCAAGCGTTGTTAACAAATGTGATTATTGTACTGCTGCACATACTAGAGCCGCTAAAGCAAATGGCGTAGCATCTAAAACCTTAAATACTATACGCAAACAAAAACAGGTAGAAGACACTAGGTTAAATGTACTTATAAACACTACTAAAAAAATTACAGAGACCAGAGGTAACGTTTCTAAAAACGATTTAGAGGTTTTTTACAATGCAGGTTTTTCTCCAGAAAATATAATGGAAATTATTGTTGGTGTATCCTTAAAAACCCTAAGTAACTACATTAACCACATTACAGAAAATGTAATAAACGAATCTTTAGAACCTTTTGCGGTTGGTAAAGAAATTGAAGATTAAAAAATTTAGATCATTATTATACTTTTATACAAACCACCATTTAGGTGGTTTTGTTTTTTTAACTTGTGAGTTATTTACGTATTTAATATGAAATATATAGTTTATACCTGTTTTCTAGCAATTCTGTTTTTAACGTCTTGTAAAACCAATTCAAGAACCATAATAACCAATACAAATAAAAACATTACATATTGGGGAAGAGTAGATACTACTGTAACAGATAGTACAGATTTACATTGGTCTGGCACATCTATAAAATTAAATTTTGAAGGCACCGATATAAAAGCCTTATTACAAGATGAAAAAGGAGAAAACTACTATAATATTCTTGTAGATAATGACAGTACTAAATTATTACGATTAGATACTACAAAACGTTATTATACACTTGCCCGTAATTTAAAAAAAGGAAAACATACTGTAGAGCTATTCAAAAGAACAGAATGGGATAAAGGCAAAACAAGCTTTTTTGGTTTTAAACTGAATAAAAAAGGTAAAATACTACCAAAAGACACACCTAAAACCAGAAAAATTGAATTTTACGGAAACTCTATCACTGCTGGTTATGCTGTTGAAGATTATACTGGTAAAGACAGACCAGATAGTACATACACCAACAATTATTTAAGTTACGCTGCTATTACAGCCAGACATTTTAATGCCGAATACAGAGCTATTTGCAAAAGCGGAATTGGAATTACTGTAAGCTGGTTTCCCATAATAATGCCAGAGCTATACAATAGGCTAAATCCTAATAATAAAAACAGCTTATGGGATTTTTCTTTGTACCAGCCAGATATAGTTGTTGTAAATTTATTTCAGAACGATTCTTGGATAGTGAATATGCCAAAAAATGAAGAGTTTAAACATAGGTTTGGGAACAAAAAACCAGAAGATGACTTTTTTGTTACTGCCTACCAAAACTTTATTACTAGCCTAAGAAAAGAATATCCTAATGCTAAAATTATATGTGCTTTAGGAGCTATGAATGCTACAAAAGAAGACTCTAAATGGATGAGTTTTATTAGCAAAGCGGTAACAAAATTAGCAGATAAAAATGTTTATACTCATTTTATGCCCTATAAAAATACACCTGGGCATCCATCTATAAAAGAGCAAGAAGATATGGCTAAAAGTCTTATTACTTTTATTGATAAAAACATAGACTGGTAAGGTCATTGCCTAACTTTAAAAACTATATATCATTTATACAAAATAAATACTGTAAGTTTTTTCTACAGATTTAACATCATATACATTACAACTGTCTAGTAAATTTATATTTTAGCAGATCCAAATAATCTACCAAAATATGAAAACCAAAACCTATAGTACACTAATTATACTTAGTTGCGTGCTTTTTTTAACCAGTTGTAACAACAACAAACCCAAATGGAAACAGCTTTTTAATGGTAAAGACCTTAAAGGCTGGCAAATAAAAATTAGAAATCATCCTTTAAATGACAACTACGCAAATACATTTAGCGTAAAAGACGGTAACATACAAGTACGCTACAATAACTACGGGGATTTTAATCAGCAATACGGACACTTATTTTATAAAAAGCCATACAGCGCATATTTAATAGGTGTAGAATATAGATTTGTTGGTGAACAAGCCAAAGGTGGCGAAGGTTGGGCTACAAGAAATAGCGGTATTATGCTACACGGACAGTCGCCAAACACAATGTCTGTAGAGCAAGATTTTCCTAACTCTATAGAACTACAACTTTTAGGTGGCAATGGTAAAGATGAGCGTACTACAGCCAATATATGCACACCAGGTACACAGTATGTTTTTAATAATGAAATAAAGCAAGAACACTGTGCAAGCTCTACCTCTAAAACGTACCATGGAGAACAATGGGTACGTGTTGAAGCTCTAGTTTTAAGAGATTCTTTAATAGTGCACTATGTAAATGGAGAAGAAGTACTGCGCTATACAAAACCTCAACTAGACCCTGTAAACGGAGCCAAAGAAGGCAAACCATTAACCAGTGGTAGCATCTCTTTACAAAGTGAGAGTCACCCTGTAGATTTTAGAAAGGTAGAAATAGTAAACTTAGAAAAACACATTACAGACCAAGGCAAACTAACAGAAGTAATTAATGAGCTGTTAGCAAAAAATTAATTCTTAAAAAAAAGCCTTTAGCAAATACGCTAAAGGCTTTTTTAATTTAATATGCTTTTTCTAATTTAGAACGCATTGTTTTTGCAGCAGCCACCAAATTCTGTAAAGCAGCTTTTGTTTCTGGCCAATCTCTAGTTTTTAAT
>NZ_JBDVAA010000225.1:0-9261 GCF_039943695.1 Cellulophaga sp.
TTACAATTATCATAAGGAGCTTGGTACATTTTTTCAATTAAATCTATTGTCTTTGTGTAATTATTATGGTCCAGATGTACACAAAACAGCTTTAAAGTTATTAGACAACAAAATGTATAACTTTATTGGGTCTGACATACATAATATTAGACAATTAAAAGTCCTAAAGGAGATTAAACTTCCGCTTAAAACAATAGAGTTGTTAAAACCTATTATAGAAAATACCAACTACAATTTTGGTTAAAAAAAAGTCCCAGTTAAAACTGGGACTTTTTTTATGTTAATTAATGTGCACTTATTTTTTAAATATATGCCACCATCTTTTTTTATTAATTCCATAACCATAGCCATATTTACCTCCGTAGCCTAAATCAGATTCAGGAACATCATTAACAATAAAACTCAGGTTATTAATTTTACCCTCTTCTTTTAAATGAATTGGGTGCTGAATTACTTTATTTTCTGTAGAACCAGCTCTAGTAACATATAGTAACTGATCTGCATACTTACTAATTAATAAGGTATCTGTAACTACAACCATAGGAGCTGTATCTACAATAACATAGTCATATTGCTCAGATACTTCATCTAATAAAGTCTTCATTTTATCACTCATCAATAATTCTGCTGGGTTTGGCGGAATTTTACCTGAATAAATAATATCTAACTCTGTTTCACCATGCACAGTAGACTTAATAATATCTTTTATTTTTATATCTGATGTCAAATACTCCGTTAAACCAACGTTCTTAGATCGTTTATTTCCTTTTTCCTCTGAAGTATCAAAAAAAGTATACAGTTTAGGGTTTCTTATATCAGCACCTACCAATAAAACCTTCTTTTCTGTATTAGCAAAAATAAGTGCTAGATTAGAAGCTAAGAAAGTTTTACCCTCTCCAGAAACACTAGAGGTAACGTATACAATGTTATTCTTTTTACTATTGTTTTTAGACTGTATTAGATAATCTATATTAGTACGTAAAATTCTAAAAGACTCAGCTTGTACAGATCTATCATTCTTTTTAACTAACCCTGGATTTTTACCCAAACTTGGTATCTCTGCTAAAACAGGAATTGAACCAACTAACTTTTCCAAGTCTAGTTTATTATGAATTTTATTATCTAACAATTCCTTAATGTATATTATAGAAAAAGGAAACAATAACCCCAAAATTAGAGATGCCAAATAAACAATACCTTTTTTGGGTGACACAGGATCTTTACTAGAATTGTAAGCGGCATCTATAACATCACATTTAGGACTAGTGGAAGCTGCAGTAATTTGAGCTTCCTCTCTTTTTCTAATTAAATATTGATATAAAGCAGCCATATTATCTTGATCTCTAGATATCTCATTTAAACCTCTAGAATTACCAGCTGCAGAGTACAATTTAGAATTAGATTTTGCTAACTGCTTACTTAAATTATTTGCTCTTACACTATAATTACTTGCTACACTTTTTAAGTTAGATACAATATTACTTTTCATACTATTCATCTGCTGTGTAAGCTGAATAACATCTGGGTGTGATTCACCAGTACTCTCCAACAATCTTTTACGTTGCATTGCTAATTGATTGTAACTGCTAACTGTACCTTGCACGGCACCATTATCCAAGTTTGACACGATTAGTCCATAACCAGATTCATTCGATATAGAGTTTACCATTGACTTAGCAATATCCAATTGCACGGTTGTAGCCTGTAATTCTTGCTCACTTTGCGCACTAATATTCATATTTAAGTTAGACTGGGAAGCAATATCTGTAATTCCTCTACCCTCCATAAAATTTTCTGCAGTAGAATCTATCTCTGTAAGGCTAGAATATATTTTTGATATTCTATTGTTGATAAATTCAGAAGTTCTATCTGCTAGTATTTTTTGGTTAGATATAGCATTCTGATTATAAATCATTATAAGCGTATTTAAGATATCCCTACCCTTTTCCTTATTAGGGCTATCTATACTTAAATTAACAATATTCGATTTTTCTTTAATTTGACCTATTAACACTTTACCTTTAAAATATTCTGCAGCTTCATCTATAGGAGTCAAAGAAATTTTATATTTAAAACCAATATACTTTTCAATAATATCACTTTTAGGTTTTATGATTACATTGCCTATTTCTGTCTTTAACTCACCTCCAAAATCTTGATTTTTTGCAGGTTCATCCTCTGTATCACTGAAACCTATTTTATCCTTAGAAACTATATTTATATAGAAACTCCCTTTCTGTCTAAATAAAACAGAGTCCTTATCCTTAAAATCTAATGTAAAAGGATATGCCTCATTATATACCTCAGAATTAATGACTTTACCAATTGTCTCTATTTTAAAATTAAGATTTAATGTCTTTACAACTTGTATAAAATTAGACCTAGAAACTATTGTTTCTATTTCATCTTCCACTTTATTTTTACTACCAGATAAAACTTCTAAATCTTGAAAAGCACTTAACTCAGAAGTTGATGTTTTATCTTCTATAATTTGAATTCTAGCTGTAGAATTATATAATGGCACAGAATATCTAAGCTTTAAAAAAGCTATAGTAAAAGCAATAAGTAAGCATACAGCAAACCACTTCCAATGTCTAGTATAAGTTGAAATTATAGACTTTAAATCAAAAGACTCTTTTGGAAAATTTTTATTATTTGAACTCATTAAGTAAATCTATAAAATAATTTAATTACGTGTTATTAATAAAACAGTAGAAGTTATCAATACAGATGCTACCGATACAATAATACCTGCTCTACTATCTTGGTTAGATGCATTAATTGCAGACTTATTAGGCTCAACGTAAACAACATCATTCTGAGTTAAATAAAATGCAGGAGAGTTAACAGCATCCTTAGAGGTTAAATCTATTCTAATGTAATTACGAACTCCATTAAAATCTCGCATTACCAAAATATTATCTCTACGTCCTTTTATTCTTAAGTCACCAGCCAAACCCAATGCCTCCATAATACTAATACGCTCACCATTAACAGCGTATGTACCAGGCCTATTAACCTCTCCGCTTATTGTAACTTCAAAATTCTTTAAGCGTATATTTATAATTGGATCCTTAATATATGATGCTAATTTTTCGCTTAATTGATTTCGTAATTCATTTGGAGATAAACCTGCAACTTTTATTCTTCCTAGAATAGGAAAATCAATCATACCTTCCAAATCTACCAAATAATCAACTTGTTGTGGAGTAATACCACCTTCTTGTGCTCCTCTGTATAAATTAAAAGGTCTTCCTGCTTCTGGAGTTATTCCTGATACAAAAATACTTAGTAAATCATCTACTTTAAATTTAGTAACAAAAACATCCTCATTCACTATAGTTTCGTAATTGGAAGCATCTTGAAAATAAACCACGTCCTTTTTTGATGCACATGAAATGGTCATTACAACTATAAATAACGGTATTATTTTTTTAGAAATAAATTTAAAAATTTTCATAATTCAGTTTAGTTAATGTTTGTTAGTATTTCTTTATTAGTGTTTTTTTCTTTTTCAATATCTACCTTACAAAGGTCTGAATTGCTAGAAATAAATTCAGGCACAATATCTTTCATTAGACTTACGGTGTTAGATTTAAAAAACATATTGTTTACACAAAGCTCATCTATTAAAGAGCGTATTTTCACATAATCTAATTCTCTAACCTTACTAATCATTATTTTTTTATGATAAGTTGGCATTGTATTTTCTCCGTTTGCTAATAGTTCTTCATATAACTTTTCACCTGGCCTAAGTCCGGTTATCTTTATATCCATTTCTTCTGGATACTTTAAACCACAAAGTTTAATCATATTTTTAGCTAGATCAAATATTTTAACAGATTTACCCATATCAAATATAAAAATCTCTCCTCCTTCTCCCATTGCTCCAGCTTCTAAAACCAATTGAGATGCTTCAGGAATAGTCATAAAAAAACGAGTCACATCTTTATGAGTCACTGTCAAAGGACCTCCTTTATCTATTTGTTTTTTAAACAATGGAATTACAGAACCATTAGAGCCAAGCACATTTCCAAAACGAGTAGTAATAAACTTTGTTTTATTTTCTTGTTGCATACAGCTAATATACATTTCTGCAATACGCTTAGTGCCTCCCATCACATTTGTTGGGTTTACTGCTTTATCTGTAGATACAAAAACAAACTTATCTACATTATGTTGCATAGATAAATCTGCCAATACTTTAGTGCCAGCTACATTAATTTTTATAGCTTCATAAGAATTATACTCCATCAAAGGCACATGTTTGTAAGCTGCAGCATGAAAAACAATATTAGGTTTATGCTCATTAAAAATATAGTTTAATCTATTTTTATCTCTAATATCTCCAACTATAGGAAAAAAGTTATGATATCCATTTTGCTTTAACTCTTGCTGTAGATCATAAAGGGCAGATTCTGCCTGATCTATTACAATTAAAGATTTGTAATTATACTTGCAAATTTGCCTTACAAGCTCACTACCAATAGATCCTGCTCCACCAGTAACAACAACAACTTTATCTTTTAACTCATCAGAGATTTTAGAGTTTTCAATAGTTATTGGTGCCCTATCCAATAAATCTTCAATCTGCACTTGCTTAATCTGAGAAAATTTAAGCTCACCGTTGATCCAATCTTCTACTGGTGGAACAATTTTCACTTCAACAGGATAATCTACCATACTCTCAACCAACTCTCTAAGGGCAGTTGGATTTATATTTTGAATTGAGAATATTACTTCAGAAATACTATTATTAACTAAAAACTGTTCATTTAAATCATTTTTAGCATAAACATTAACTCCATTAATACTTTTCCCAACTTTTTTACTATTATTATCTATATAACCAACAACCTTAACGTTTGACTTAGAATGGTTTGTTATGGCACTATGCGTAATAATACCTGACTCTCCAGCCCCATATATCAAAACTCTTTTAGTATTATGTAAGCTTTTATTTATGATGCTATTATATAGAGATTTAAATAAATATCTGGAAGCTGATAATGCTAAAAAAGCAATTAAACTATGTACAATAATTATTTGCAATGGAATTGTTATCCAATTGAATAAATCCATTTTCTTATTAGCTAATACTAATAAAATCATCAAAATACTAGACAAACAAATAGCATTAAAAATATTATACACATCTTTTACTCCTGTATGCCTTACTACTCCTTTGTAAGACCCTGTAATTAAAAAAGCAATGGCAGCAACTACTGCTACAATTGGAATTTGATATGGTAATTGCGCTACATCAAATTCTAAGGTTAAATTATATCTAATTAAATAAGAAAGTATAAAAGCTACTATCATAACTACAACATCTATAGCTAAGACCAACCATTTAGAGGCGTATCTTGTTACATTGTTGTTTAAGTAATTTTTAATCATTTTAATACTGATTTTATTTTATCTATTATTCTTTGCTGATCTTCTTTTGATAAATTTGATCCGCTTGGTAAGCATAAACCTCTATCAAATAAATCTTCAGAAGTACCATCAACATAACTTGGATAACTTTCAAAAACAGGCTGTTTATGAAGCGGTTTCCATAATGGTCTTGATTCAATATTATCAAGCTCTAAAGCTAATCTTATTGATTCTCTAGTTTCATAAGAGTCAGTTAAAATACAAGTTAACCATCTATTAGAGTAAAAGCCTTTTGGCTCTTCTAAAAAAGAAATGTTACTATATTTCTCTAATTCTTTCTTATAGGTATTATAAATGCCTCTTTTTGCCTTAATACGATCCTCCAAAACATTCATTTGAGCTCTTCCAATACCTGCCAAAATATTACTCATTCTATAATTATAACCAATTTCAGAGTGTTGATAATGTGGTGCAAAATCTCTGGCTTGAGTCGCATAAAAAATAGCCTTCTCCTTCAATTTTGAATTTTTAAATATAATGGCTCCACCCATAGAACACGTTATAATTTTATTTCCGTTAAAAGAAAGAATACCTAAATCTCCAAAACTACCACACTTCTCATTTTTATACTCACTTCCCAATGCTTCTGCACTATCCTCAACAACAGGTATGCCATATTTTTGCGCAATACAATTAATTTCATCAATCATATAAGGCATACCATAAAGATTAACCGCAATAATAGCCTTAGGCTTTTTCCCTTTCTTTAACCTATCTTTTATTGCTTTTTCTAACAACAAAGGAGACATATTCCAAGTACCACTTTCACTATCAACAAAAATTGGTGTCGCTCCCAAATAAATTATTGGATTAGATGAAGCACAAAATGAAAAACTTTGACATAAAACTTCATCTTCTTTTCCAACACCTAATAACATTAATGACAAATGTATAGATGCGGTTCCAGAACTAAAAACAGCAACATCCATCTCATTATTTATATAACCTCTAAGAGACTCTTCAAAAGAAACAACATTAGGTCCCAGTGGAGCAATCCAGTTAGAATCAAAAGCTTCATTAATATAGCGCTGTTCCTCTCCACTCATATGTGGTGGTGAAAGCCATATTCTTTTGTTAACACTCATATAAATAATAAATTAATAAATCAGATAATACTTTGGGGGATTTACCAATTACAAATCTAAATAATAGTAAGGCCTTGTTATACATTTTTTTTTTTATTTCGGCAAACTAAATATTATTCTCGCTTAACGGCAAACAACTACACCAATGTATTTATTTTTTAAAAAATTATAATCCACAATAAGATACAAAACGTATGTAATACTGTAATTAACAACTGATAATCAATTAACCAACACTAAAAACAATTTTCCCAATACAAAAAGGTCAGTTTAACAGCATAAAAGTGGTGTTCAACTAAAATAGTATTCAATTAACTAAAATGATACTTAAATATTAATTTTAAAATTTAAATTTGAAAAAAAGTTACGATTTATAATGAGTAAAAAAATTAATATCTGCTTAGTTGGAGGAGAAGACTCTTACAAAAGAATTGATCTTTCGCAACACCTCATTGCAGACAACTTTAATGTAACTATACTTGGAACAAAACAGCATAATTTCCCAAGAAATATTAACTTTATTAAATACAATCTTAATAGAAAGTTTAATCTGATATCTGATTTTAAGACGATCATAGAATACAGGCAAATTATTAAAAAAAATTCTTTTGATATAATACAAACGTTTGATACAAAACCTGCTTTTTTACTACCTATAGCTGCTATTGGATTAAATACAAAAATAGTACGCACTATAACTGGTTTAGGTACTATTTTTATGGGTAATTCTTTTAAATTCAAAATATATAGATTCCTATACAAAACCTCTCACTTATTCATAAAAAACAAAGTAAAACATACTACTTTTCAAAATGAAGACGATAGAAACTACTTTTTAACAAATAAATTAGTTTCTAAAGAGAATAGTTCTCTAATATATGGTAGTGGTATTGATTTAAATAAAATTAACAAAAAAGCAGAGCGAAAAAATATAGATTTCACCTTCTTACTTGTTGCTAGATTAGTATATGAAAAAGGCGTAATAAATTACCTGGAAGCTGCAAAAATTTGCAAGAAAACAGGGCATAATTTTAATTTCTTATTAGTTGGCCCTTTAGAAGAAGATTCGACAAAATTAAACAAAGAAATTTTAAATTCATATAAAGATGTAGTCACTTGGGTTGGACCGAAACCTGATGCCTTAGATTATATGTTAAAGGCCGACTGCTTTGTTCTCCCAACATTTAGAGAAGGTTTTTCTAGAGTATTACTAGAATCATCTGCTATAGGATTACCAATGATTACAACGAATGTCCCAGGAACAAGAGAAATTGTTACTCACGAAAAAGAAGGTTTACTTGTTAATGTAAACAACTCACAAGAACTTGCAAATGCAATGATACGTTTAACTAGCGATAAGAATTTAGCTGACAAAATGGCTATAAATTCTATTAAAAAGGTTAAACAATTTAGTCTAAACGTAATAAGTAAAGAATACACTAACCTTTATAAAAATATAGCATGAAAATTCCTTTTTCTCCCCCATTAATTAACTCATACGTCAAGGAAGAAGTTAATGATTCATTAGATTCTGGATGGATTACTACTGGGCCAAAAGTAAAAAAATTAGAATCACAAATTAAAAATTTAACTAATGCCCCAGAAGTATTATGTGTTAACTCTTGGACATCTGGTGCAATTTTAATTTTAAAATGGCTTGGAGTAGAAGCTGGAGACGAAGTTATTATACCCGCGTATACTTATTCTGCAACAGCACTTGCGGTAATACACGCTGGTGCAACGCCCGTTTTTGTAGATATTAGTGATGATTTTAACATCTCTACAACAGAAATAAAAAAAGCTATTACAGCAAAAACAAAAGCAATCATACCTGTTGACATTGCCGGATGGCCTTGTGATTATACCGAATTAAATTCTATCGTCGAGACTAGCAAAAAGCTATTTACTCCCAATGGCGACGTTCAAGAAAAGTTAGGGAGAATTATGATTATTTCTGATGCCGCTCACTCCATTGGAGCAACATACAACAATTTAAACACGGGAGTTCTTGCAGACATAACTATTTTTTCTTTGCATGCTGTAAAAAATGTAACTACTGCAGAAGGTGGTGCTATATGTTTAAATATGCCATCTCCTTTTAATAACGAAGAGTTATATGGGGTTTTGAGGTGTTACTCCTTAAACGGACAAACAAAAGATGCCTTTTCAAAAACTAAGGCAGGTGCCTGGAGGTATGACATTATCTACCCTGGTTTAAAAATTAATATGCCAGATGTTTTAGCTGCAATTGGAGTAGGACAAATGAAAACATATTCAAAAGAAACTTTACCCAAAAGAGTAGAAATTTTTGAAAGTTATAATGCGCATTTTTCTTCTAAAAAATGGGCCATTATACCTCCTTACAAATCAGAGAATAAGCAATCATCCTGTCACATTTATGCCTTAAGAATAAAGAACATTAGTGAAGCACAAAGAGATGAAATTATTAATTTAATTTCCGAAAAAGATATTGCTGTAAATGTACATTTTCAGCCATTACCGTTGCTAAGCGCATTTAAGAATATGGGATACAAAATAAATGATTTTCCTGTTGCTTACAATCAATATAAAAATGAAATATCCCTTCCAATTTATCCTCAGTTAAAAACAGAAGAAATAGAATACATTTCTAAAGAAATAGTAAATGCAATTGAAAAAGTAGTGTAATGAAAAGATTATTTGATTTTATTTCATCTTCTATTGGTATTTTTATACTTCTTCCTGTTTTATTATTAAT
>NZ_JBDVAA010000226.1:0-9130 GCF_039943695.1 Cellulophaga sp.
ATCCTGTTTCTGCTTTTGGTGGAGTTTTAATTAGTAACAAAGAAATAGACCTTGCTACAGCAGAAGAAATTCATAAATTATTTTGTGAGGTTGTTATAGCTCCTAGTTTTGCCGCTGATGCTTTAGAAGTATTAAAGGGTAAAAAGAATAGAATTATTTTAGTACAGAATGATGTTGCTTTACCAGAAACATTGGTAAGAACTTGTTTAAACGGTGTTTTAGTACAAGATAAAGATCATAAAACAGATACTGTTGCAGATTTACAAAATGCTACAGATACAAAACCTACAGCAGAAGAAATTGAAGATTTAATATTTGCTTCTAAATTATGTAAGCACACAAAATCTAATACAATAGTACTTGCTAAAGGAAAACAATTATGTGCTAGCGGAACAGGACAAACCTCTAGAGTAGATGCTTTAAACCAAGCAATACACAAGGCAAAATCTTTTAATTTTGATTTAAACGGAGCGGTAATGGCTAGTGATGCTTTTTTCCCATTCCCAGATTGTGTAGAAATTGCAGGTACAAATGGTATTACAAGCGTTATACAGCCAGGTGGCTCTATAAAAGACCAATTAAGTGTAGATTATTGCAATGAAAACAAAATTTCTATGGTAATGACTGGCACACGTCATTTTAAACATTAATTTTGTTACATTCGTCGATTAAACTTACTTTTAGTCCAGAAACCAATATATAATACATGGGATTTTTTGATTTTTTTACAGAAGAGATAGCTATAGATCTTGGAACAGCTAATACACTAATAATACATTTAGACAAAGTTGTTGTAGATAGCCCTTCTATTGTTGCTAGAGATAGAATTAGCGGAAAAATAATTGCAGTTGGTAAAGATGCCAATATGATGCAAGGTAAAACCCATGAAAATATAAAAACAATTAGACCACTTAAAGATGGTGTAATTGCAGATTTTGATGCGTCTGAAAAGATGATAAATATGTTTATTAAAAACATACCTGCATTAAAAAAGAAATGGTTTCCGCCTGCATTGCGTATGGTTGTTTGTATTCCTTCTGGTATTACAGAAGTAGAAATGCGAGCAGTAAAAGAATCTTGTGAACGTGTAAACGGTAAAGAGGTTTATTTAATTCATGAACCTATGGCAGCAGCTATTGGTATTGGGTTAGACATTATGCAGCCTAAAGGTAATATGATTGTAGATATAGGTGGTGGTACTACAGAAATTGCTGTTATTGCATTAGGTGGTATTGTTTGTGACAAGTCTGTAAAAATTGCAGGCGATGTATTTACAAATGATATTATTTATTATATGCGTACACAACACAACCTTTATGTTGGTGAAAGTACTGCTGAAAACATAAAAATAACAATAGGTTCTGCTACTGAAGATTTACAAGAACCACCTGAAGAAATGTCTGTGCAAGGTAGAGATTTATTAACAGGTAAACCTAAACAGGTTTCTATTTCTTACCGAGAAATTGCTAAGGCCTTAGACAAATCTATCTTAAGAATTGAAGATGCGGTAATGGAAACTTTATCTCAGACTCCACCAGAATTAGCTGCAGACATCTATAACACAGGCATTTACCTTGCAGGTGGTGGATCTATGTTAAGAGGATTAGACCGTAGGTTATCCCAAAAGACAGATTTACCCGTATATATAGCAGAAGATCCTTTACGCGCAGTTGTTAGAGGAACAGGTATTGCTCTTAAAAACTTAGAACGTTATAAGAATATCCTAATTAAATAATTAATTAGGATGTTTTTATAACATAAGTATAAGCTTAAGTTTATACCGTCAAATATGTAAAATGAATGCAGCAAATTATCAACTTTTTAATAAGAAACAAAAACGGACTACTGTATGTTTTTTTATTACTAATTGCATTGGGTTTTACGGTACAGGCAAACTCATATCATCAATCTAAGTTTTTAAATTCTACAAATTGGTTTTCTGGTAATATTTACCAAACATCTACCAATGTGTCTACCTACTTTTCTTTACAAGAAGAAAACAACACTCTTTTAGAAGAAAACAAAAGGCTACATAATTTACTTTTTAATAAAAATATTGTTAGTCCAGACAGTATAAAAACAGATTCTACCTCAACATACAATGTAGTTAAAGCAAATGTTATTAAAAATAGCTACTCGCTATCTAAAAACTACATTACTATAAACGCAGGTAAAAATCAGAATATAAAAGAAGATATGGGTGTTATAACGTCTAATGGTATTTTAGGTATTATAGACCATACATCTAACAATTTCTCATTAGTACAAAGCATCCTAAATACAAAGTCTACAATTAATGCCAAACTTAAAAACTTAGATTATTTTGGCTCTCTAATTTGGGATACTAAAAATTTTAATACGGTACAACTAACAGATATCCCTAGATTAGTTAAGCTAAATATAGGTGATACTATTGTTACAGGAGCTAGTTCTAGTATTTTTCCTAAAGACATTCCTATTGGCGTTATTAAAGATTACAGCTTAAAAAAATCTGAAAACGTATACCATATTAACATAACCTTATTTCAGGATATGGCTAATATTAAAAATGTTTACATCATAAAAAATAAAGACATTGTAGAAATTAAAGAATTAGAAAAGAGAATAAAATAATGCTAAACAATAAACTTGTACTACATATTATTCGGTTTTTCTTTCTTGTTCTAGCACAAGTATTGGTTTTTAACAACCTTAACTTTTTAGGGTTTATAAACCCTATGGTCTACATTTTGTTTTTTTATTGGTATCCTGTAAAAGAAAATTTGTCCATTTTACTTGTTGTTAGTTTTTTTCTTGGTCTTACCATAGACTTTTTCTCTGACACTATGGCTATACATACGGCCGCATGTTTAACAATTGCCTATTTAAGATCTGGAATAATGCGTTTTTGTTTTGGGGTTAACTACGATTTTCAAAACTTTAAAATGACCTCCACAACTACATTACAGCAGGTAACTTTTTTAGCCTTATTAATATTATTTCATCATTTGATTTTCTTTTCTCTAGAAATTTTTAGTTTCAATAATTTGTTATTAATTTTAAAGAAAGTTTTAATTGTTGGTAGTGCATCCTTACTCCTTTGCCTACTAATAAAATCATTGTTTAGTATTCAGAAAAAATGAAAAAAATTCTTCTTTCATCTTTCATTATCTTAATAGGTCTTACCTTTTTAGGAAGACTATCTTATTTGCAAATTTTTAGTTTTTCTCCAAATCAAATTTTAGAAGATGCTGCCATAAAAGCTATTTATGACTTTCCTGAACGCGGTTATATTTACGACCGTAACGGAAAATTACTTGTAGCAAACCAAGCAGCTTATGATGTAATGGTAATACCAAGAGAAGTAAAACCACTAGACACTATAGAGTTCTGCAATTTAGTAGGGATTGATAAAAGCACTTTCATTAAAAATATAAAGACCGCAAGAATTCGTTCTCCTAGATTACCATATGTAATGGTTTCTCAACTCTCAAAAGAAGATTATGCTAGATTACAAGAAAAAATGCGCAAATATGAAGGCTTTTATATTCAAAAAAGGTCTTTAAGATATTATGATACAAAAAGTGCCGCAAATGCACTAGGCTACATTAGTCAAGTTACGCCAGGAGACTTAAAAAAGAATCCGTACTATACTCAAGGTGAATTAAAAGGAAAAACTGGCGTAGAAAACCAATATGAAGATATACTACGCGGAAGAAAAGGCGTAAAGTACATACAAAAAGATAGATTTAACAGAGATATAGGCCCTTACAAAAACGGAGCTTTAGACACTTTACCCGAACCAGGAAAAGAGATACAACTTACTATAGACAAAGAACTTCAAGAATACGGAGAAAAATTAATGGTTGGTAAACACGGTGGTATTGTTGCTCTAGAACCAAGTTCTGGAGAAATATTATCATTAATATCTGGGCCAACATATGATCCTGCTCTTTTAGTAGGCAGAAAACGTTCTGCTAATTATACAAAATTATATTATGATAGTATTGCCAAGCCAACTTGGGACAGAAGTTTACTTGCACAAGAATCTCCTGGATCTCCTTTTAAGGTAATTAACGCTCTTATTGCTTTACAAGAAAATGTAATGACACCAGACGAAACAATACGTTGCTACAATGGGTTTTATGTTGGTAAAAATAGAACAAAAAGAGGTTGCCACTGTGGTGGAGGATTAAGAAATATGAATAGCGGCATTTACCAATCATGTAATGCCTATTTTGCTGGCACTTTTAAACAAATTTTTGACAAGTTTGACACCACTGATGAAGCTATGGATGTTTGGCAAAAACATGTAAAAAGCTTTGGTTTAGGAGAATATCTAGGAACAGATTTACCTACCGGAAGTAGAGGAAGAATACCAGGAAAAGAATATTATGATAGAATTTATGGAGACAACAGATGGTCTTGGTCTTACATAGTTTCTCTTTCTTTTGGACAAGGAGAAGTTGCCGTAACGCCTATACAATTGGCTAATATGACAGCGGCAATAGGCAACAAAGGATATTACTATACCCCTCATATTCTAAAAAAAATAGAAGGAGAGCCAATTACAAATCCGGAATACACTCAAAGAAAATACACTACAATAGATAAAGAAAACTTTGATCCGGTAATTAAAGGTATGGAGGCTGTGTATAAAACTCCTGGTGGTACAGCGCATTGGCTACAAGTTCCCGGTATTGATATTGCCGGGAAAACAGGTACTGTAGAAAATTTTACCAGAATAAACGGAGTAAGAACTCAGCTAACTGACCATTCTATTTTTGTTGCTTTTGCACCGGTAGAAAATCCTAAAATTGCAATAGCTATATTTATAGAACACGGTTATTTTGGAGGTAGATACGCCGGACATATTGCATCTTTAATGATAGAAAAATACCTGAAAGGAGAAATTACCCGTAAAGACTTAGAAAAGAGAATGCTAGAAAAAACATTAGAAAAAGAATATGCCAAACCTTACAGTGGCGAACCTTTTCCTATTAATGAAAGAGCTTGGTAACTTTTTAGCAATCAAAAATTAGCAGAAAACTCCTTTATGGCAGGAAACACCTTTTTAAAAAGAATAGATTGGCTTAGTATACTTATATACCTAGCTTTAACCGTTATTGGCTGGCTAAGTATTTACTCTAGTACGTTTTCAGAAAACAACCCATCTATATTTGATTTTGGAACACTTTATGGCAAACAAGCCTTTTTTATTGGCGTTAGCATACTTGCGATAATTTTTATTTTTGCAACAGAGGCAAACCTATTTGAGCGTTTTTCTGGCATTATCTACGCCATTGGTATTCTTTTGTTAATAGGCCTTTTCCTTTTTGGAAAAACTATAGCAGGAGCTACATCATGGTACAACTTAGGCTTTTTTAACCTTCAACCATCAGAGATTGCTAAAGTTGCAACTACGCTTGCACTAGCTAAATATTTAAGTGATATACAAACAGACCTTAAAAGGCAAAAAGACAAACTATATGCTTTTGGTATTTTAATAATACCTGCAGTATTAATTGGATTGCAACCAGATCCTGGAAGTAGTATCATTTTTTTAGCTTTAACTTTTGTTATGTTTAGAGAGGGTTTACCTCTATACTATCTAGGAATTGGATTGGTAATGCTACTAATATTTATGGCAACACTAAAATTTGGCACTATATGGGTTGTTATAGGTGTTAGTATTTTAATTGCTTTATTTTATTTAACTAAAAAGGAAAGAGTTAAAGTATCTCCTGTACCAATTATTCTATTCTTTGTTGTTTCGGTTACAATTTCTTTATCTGTAAGATTTGTTTTTGATTCTGTCTTTAAACAACACCACAGGGATAGATTTAATCTTTGGCTTAGACTTGAAAAAGACCCTAAAAAATTAGAAGAAATAAGAAAAACAATAGGATACAATACTTACCAGTCTGAAAAAGCAATTGAGTCTGGAGGGTTTACAGGCAAAGGTTTTTTACAAGGAACTAGAACAAAAGGTGATTTTGTACCAGAACAACACTCAGATTATATTTTTACAACTATAGGTGAAGAATGGGGCTTTATAGGCACATCTACTGTTGTCTTGTTATTTTCTGTGTTATTATTACGATTGGTTTATATTGCTGAGCGGCAAAAAAATGCTTTTAGTAGAATATATGGATATGGAGTAATATCTATTCTCTTTTTTCACTACTTAATAAATATAGGTATGGTAATTGGATTAGTGCCAACTATAGGAATTCCTTTACCATTTATGAGTTACGGTGGGTCTGGGTTACTAGGCTTTACACTTCTTTTGTTTATATTTTTAAAATTAGATGCAAACCGACTAAAAGAGTGGGATTAAAACTCCCAACCGTTTTTTACAATCTCTCTTTCTAACTCTTCCTCTTGTGCTCCAGGTAAGCTTTTAAAAAAGTTAATACCCGTTTCTTTTTCTATTTTATCTACAGTAACTAAAAAAGAACTTATAGGCCTATTGCTTTCTTTATGAGGAAATAAAAATGCAATTACTTTTAAATTGTCTTTTTTCCCTTTAGCTATAATTTTATAAAAAGAATTAGGAACCGCTACATCTTCATCTCCTATCTCATCCATATTGCCTTTTAAAACTCCTCCTGTGATGATGTAGAGCTCTTTATCTTTTTTTGCCCACTGTCTTACTTTTTTCTCTAATCTGCTCCATATACCCGCATTAAAATCATTTTTCTGTGGAGTTATATTACTTGTGTAAAATGTCTCGTTATAGGCTTGTAAAGAAAACCTACGGTCGCCAGCAGGGCAAAGATGTCCTCTGTCATAACCCGAACGCTTATAATTACGCCAATCTGCAGATTTAGTTGCTACTTTAGGGTCTTCAATAAAATATGGCCTTTTTCTATCATCATAGGTTAAATCTTGTTTTCTTAAAACATAAGCCACCCATTCTGCCTGCTCATACTTTTCTTTATAAGATAAGGTATAGTAATTGTGCTGCACCACAGCACCTGTTGTAGATGATGGCTGTAAATAGTTAGTAAAGCCCCTGCCATCTTCTGTATTTTTTACACTATCATCTGAATAAGTGTCTGGCGTATAAAAATTATTAAACAGCCAAAAACCAACCGTACACAGCAACATTAAAACTAAATAAGTAGTTTTTTTATTCATTTTAGTTTGAATCTATTTTAATGGACACCAAAAATAAAGCTTCCAAAGTAAACCTTGAAAGCTTTATTTTTTTATTGTAATATGGTTGCAACTCTAATCTCTAATAGCAGCTGTATAACCATTTTCATCTTCTAAGGTTGTGTAACCAGCAAGCTTCACTATCTTAAAAACATCATTAGATCTACCCTCTAGGTATTCTACATAATATTTATCTCCATCTTTAGACCAAGTAAAAGTTGTGCTAAATTTTAAATCTCCGTTACTAGTTTCTTTATAAGTGCCCATTTTGTCTGATGCAAATTTCCACTCGTCTCTAGAAGTCTGTTCTTCTTGCCCCTCAAAAGAAGCTGAAAAATCGTTTGCCCATGTACCTACAATACTTGATGAATCATCATCTTTAGAACAACTTGTAGTTAATACAACGGCAAATAAAATAAGGATTAGTTTTTTCAAAATAAATTATGGTTTAAGTTAATTATAACCTTAAACGCAGTTATTATAACAATAGTATTAAAATAAAAAATGCCTAGCTAAATAAATAACTAGGCATTTAAAATATCACCAAAAAGTTTAGCCTTTTATTGCTGCTAACTTGTTATTGTTTTTTATGTTATTCTTTTTTAAATCTTTAAGAACACTAATAGCTTCCTCTACGTATACGTCTCTGGCTAAATCTCTATGCCATCTTTCTCTCTTTTCTTTTAAGATAGTATCTTTTACAAACAAATCTTTCTCGTATTTTAAAGACTCAAAAGTTAAATCTGTTTTGTAATCATAAATAGCTTTAAAGTGCTTAGATTTTTCTACAAGTTTTTCTTTATCCTTTTTATAATCACTGTAACTTAATGAAACTACATTTTCATCTTGTTGCTCTTTTAACCATTTAGCATTCTCTTCAATTAACTTCAACTGAGAGTTTTCTGCCATACGCTTAGCACTATTAGCTATAGTTTGCTTATAATCTATATAACCATCCCATGCATTGTAATCTGCAGGACTTATTTTATCCCATGCTAATGGATTTTGCTGATCTCTTTCTCCAAGATCTATGTAACTGTATTTGTCTGGAACAACAACATCACTCTTTACACCTTCTAACTGAGTTGAACCACCGTTTATTCTGTAAAATTTTTGAGTTGTTACTTTTAATGCTCCTAAATCTCCATGTTCGTTATTTCTAACAATATCAGACAAAGACCATAAGTTTTGAACTGTTCCTTTACCAAAAGTTTGTTTGCTACCAATTACAACACCTCTTTTATAGTCTTGCATTGCAGCTGCTAAAATTTCTGATGCAGAAGCAGACAATTCATTAACTAATAAAACCAATGGACCATCCCACTGTATGCGTTCATCTTTATCTTCATGTACTACTTTTTCTTCTGTACCTCCAGAAGATTTTACTTGTACAACAGGACCGTCTTTTATAAATAAACCTGCCATTTCTACAACAGTACGTAAAGATCCTCCTCCATTATCTCTTAAATCCAAAACCAAACCTTCCATTCCGGCTTGTTTTAATCTTTCTATTTCTTTAGCTACATCAGATGCTGCATTACGGTTGCTATAATCTTTAAAATCTACATAAAACTTAGGTAAATTTATTACACCATACGTATGGTTTTCTTTTTTTACAGTAGCAGATTTAGCATAAGACTCCTCCATCTCTACCAAATCTCTCATAATTTTAACTACTTGAGTAGAACCGTCTACTTTTTTAATTGTTAAATAAACGCTAGTTCCTTTAGGGCCTTTTATCAATTTAATAGCATCATTAAGTTGCATCCCTGTTATATCAATTGGCTCTTCGTTTGGTTTTTGACCAACTTTTACAATTTCATCTCCAACTTCTATAGTTTGGTCTCTCCAAATAGGACCTCCAGAAATTACTTCTACTATTTTAACCTGATCTTTTTTCTTCTGTAATCTAGCTCCAATACCCTCAAACTTACCAGACATACTAACATCAAACTTATCTTTGTCTTCCGGTGCAAAGTAATACGTATGC
>NZ_JBDVAA010000227.1:0-1450 GCF_039943695.1 Cellulophaga sp.
ACAGCAGAGTCTTTAGATTTTGGTTTAGATGCATCACTATTTAATAACAGTTTAAGTTTAACTGTAGATTATTTTGAGAAAACAACCAAAGGAATGATTATTCCTGGTTTAGCAGATATTAACCAAGGTATATCTCCTGCAGACGTAAATGGTGGTCAGGTTAAGAATAGTGGTTTAGAGGTTTCTGCTACTTACACAAACACAAACGGAAAACTGAACTATAGTATTAATGCCAATGCAACAACTATAAAAAATAAGTTAGAAAACTTGGACGGTTATGCATCAATAGGTCAGGATGTTTTTTATCATAAGGATAATGTCAGAAGTGTATTAGTACCTTATCAAACGGAAGTTGGCGGCGCTTTATATACACCATATTTAATACCACAATTGGGTATATTTAATACACAAGCAGAAATAGATGCTTATACTAAAGATGGTAATTTAATACAACCTAATGCAAGACCAGGAGATTTTAAGTTTCAAGATACTAATAACGATGGTAAAATAGGGTCTGAGGATCGTAAGTATTATAATGCTTACCAACCTAAAGTAACTTATAATTTAGGTGCTAATTTAGACTATAAAGGGTTCGATTTTAATGTGATAATGCAAGGTGTAGCAGGAGTAAAAGCTTTTAATGGCTATAAATTTACAACCTATAATGCTGCATTATCTGGTTATAACTTAGACAATAGAGTATTAGATTCTTGGTCACCAACAAATACAGATACAGATATTCCTATAATTTCTACAAAAGATGATAATAAAAACTTTGGTACCGCATCTAGTTGGTACTTAGAAGATGCATCATATTTGCGCATTAAAAACGTAACATTGGGGTATACTTTTAGCTCAAAAGTAATGGATAATTTATCTAAGGGATCATCATTAAGAATGTACGTATCAGGAGAAAATTTAGTAACATTTACTAACTACTCTGGTCTAGACCCAGAAGTAGGAGGTAAAGGTTTAGATATAGCTAAATACCCTGTAGCAAAAACATTCACACTAGGATTATTACTGTCATTATAATCACGCTAAAAAAAAGAATACAATGAAAAATACATATAAAAAAATAGGATTAATTGCAATGGGTGTTTTAGGGCTAAACCTAAGTTCTTGCTCAGACGATTTTACAAATTTAGAACCGTTAGGAAAAGTATCTAACGAGAGTTTTTGGAAAACAGATTCTGATGCCATACAGGCAGCAAATGGTTTATACCAATTAATGTCTGACCAAGAAATGTTTGGTAGAGGTTTTTTCTGGTACATTAATGCATCAGATGATATGATTACGGGTCGTATTAAAGCTACAGCAGATGTTATTAAAGATTTTAATATAAATGGTAGTGAGGGTAGTTACACATCTACGTGTTATAGTAAAAGTTACCAGACTATTAGACGTGCTAATGATATTTTATTAAACGTACCAGAAATGGAAATATCT
>NZ_JBDVAA010000228.1:0-17978 GCF_039943695.1 Cellulophaga sp.
CCATAATATACTCTGGGTGTACGCGCGTTACCAAAACATTTTCATAATGTGTTCTATTAAAAACCCCAAATTTACCCTTTGCAGGCAATGCTATGTAATGCCTCCACAAATAGTCATGCTTACGCTCTAATTCTGTTGGCACTTTAAAACTATGCACCACAACACCACGGGCGTTAAAATCTTTAAAAATTTCACGAATTAAGCTATCCTTCCCAGCAGTATCCATTCCTTGTAAGCAAATTAAAACACTGTATTTACCGTGGGCGTACAATGTGTCTTGAAAATCGCCTAATTCTTCTCTAATATCTTCTAACTCTTTCTTTAGTTTTTTATCAGATTCTCCAAAGGTTTCTAATGTAGGTTTATTAGAAAGTTTTACCTCTTCTGTTACCTTGTAATTTTTTATATCTACGTTGCGCACTTGTGTAAGGTTTAGTATTTTAAGAGACTGAATATACTATATTTTATTGATGTTTTCCTGCTTTATAACACATGAATAGGTTTTTTTGTCTCTTTAACGATAATAAAAGGTTATCAATACATTAGGTGTTATCTTGCAACTGAATCTGTACTTAAGGGTGCCCCAAAACCTTAAAAATGAGACGAAAAGTAAAAAATACATTCCTACTATTAACAGCTTTATTGTTGTTTTCTTTTGTTACAAATACTGCTTGTGATTTGGTAAATTCTAATTTAGGATTTGCATTAAAACAAACAAGTGACGCAGAGAAATCTCAAGATATAAACACTGTTAAATTTCATACTTACAAAGCCATTAAAACTTTACAAAAGTTAGACAAACAATTAAAAGATTGTGGGTGTACTACTGCTACTAAAGAAATTACTGAAGGCTTAAATTTACTAAAAGATGTTACCCACACTACCTCTTTATCTGCGGCAAAAGCAATATTAGAAAGTGCTACAGAAAACATTAATTCTAGTATAAAAAAGATAGCAGATTACAGTAAAAAAACTATCTCTAATAACACTACTAAAGCAAATGAAAATGCTAAAATTTATGCTGCCGTAGATAGTATTTTAATTCCTGTAGAAAAATCTATGATGGCAATGACGGTAGAAAAAGATAACTGCAAACAAGCTTATGCTACAGCCTTAGCTATATATGAAAAAAATGAGCTTAAACTTTTAGATGAGTCTTTAACTGAAGCAAAAAAATACTACCACTTAAGAAGTATAGAAATTGCTAAAAAAACAATGAAAAAGCTTGAAAATTGTGCCAAAAACAAGTAATAGACTAACTCTCTAACTCTGTTTTTAAAGCAAATAAACCTTCTTCAAAATCTTTACCTACAGCTTTATCCATATTTATAAAAAGCATAACAATACTTATAGGAAATGCATTTTTACCTGAAAAACCCCAAGTAACTTTGGTTTTTGTGTCCTCTAAATTATAGACATTAAAATAACAATTAGAGGTAGACCTAAATGGTTTAAAAAAACGCAACTCGCCTTCTATACGCTCACCATCAATAATATTGGTAATTTCCTGTTCACCTTCTCCAACTTCTTTATTTCCGTTCCAGTAACTCACAAAACCAATTTGACCATCTGTGCCTGTATACTTACGTGCCATATTAGGGTCTTTTTTAGCCCAAGGAGACCATATTTCTTGGTTTTTTAGTAATAAAATATAATTAAAAACTTCTTCTTTAGGCTTTAGTATATCTATAGACCTATAAACATTAAATGTTTTTGGTGCTATTACTGCTAAAATTATTATAAGTGCTACTAAACCGGCTAGTATATAAACAGCTATCATCATTTTGCTAAAGGTTTGGTTGGTAATTAAATATACAAAAAAATAGCATAACTTACTGTAGGTAATACTTTAGAACTTTACTGTGTATTTTCTTTATAATAACGTTCTAAAATATCATCTATACTTTTTATAGATTTTTTTGTCCAGTCTAACCTAATTGCTACTTTTTCTTCTGGTGTAAGCTCCCAATCTTTAACCGCTTTTTTTAATTCGGTAGTCATGTGCTGCAAAATTATGGCAGCAGATACAGATATATTTAAACTCTCACTAAAACCAACCATTGGTATTTTTACATAACCATCTGCCTTGTCTAATACTTCTTGACTTAAACCACTTCTTTCTGTACCAAAAAACAAAGCAATTTTATCATCAATCTTAAAATCGTCTAATAAGTGAGAGTCTGTATGCGGAGAAGTTGCTATAATTTTGTAGCCATCTTTACGCAGCGTATCTATACACTCTGTAGTAGTATTATATCTTGGTGTGCTAACCCATTGTTGGGCTCCCATAGCTATATTTCTATCTAAAGGTTCACTGTATTTGCTTTCTATTAAATGTGCCGTTTGTACACCAAAAGCATCACAACTTCTAATAACTGCACTGGTATTATGCATTTGAAAAACGTCTTCTATAGCTACTGTTATGTAATTTGTTCGGTCTTTTAAAATGTCTAAAAAGCGTTCTTTACGTTCTTCGCTTATTATGTTTTCTAAATAAGTTAATAGTTTAGTGTCTGTCATAAAGACCAATATAAAAAGAAAAGTTTAATTTTATAAAAAACTATTACAAATGAAAAACATTGTTTTACTTACTGGAGCCGGAATTAGCGCAGAAAGTGGTATTAAAACGTTTAGAGATGCTGATGGTCTGTGGGAAGGCCACGATATTATGCAAGTAGCTTCTCCGCAGGGATTTGCTGCAGATCCTGAGTTAGTTTTAGATTTTTATAACCAAAGAAGAAAACAATTATTAACCGTAAAACCTAATAAAGCACATTTAGCTATTACAAAGTTACAAGAGCACTTTAATGTAACTGTAATTACCCAAAATGTAGATGATTTACACGAGCGTGCAGGCAACAAAAACGTGGTTCACTTACATGGCGAATTATTAAAAGTACGTTGCACAAAAAATGAAAACGAGGTACTAGAATGGAAAAAAGATTTGGTTTTAGGTAACTTATCGTCAACAAACAAGCAATTAAGACCACATATCGTTTGGTTTGGAGAAGAGGTTCCTTTATTACAAAAAGCAGCAGAAATAACAAAAACCGCAGACATACTTATTATAATTGGTACGTCTATGCAAGTATATCCGGCTGCTAGTTTAGTACATTATGCAAATAATGGTACTCCTATTTATTTTATAGATCCCAACCCAAGTATTAAACAGAGTGATTTTGACAGCCTTACAATTATAAATAAAACTGCCGTTAATGGCTTACCTACTCTTGTTTCAACTTTAATTGATAAAGAGCTCTAGTATTTTTAACCCAATTAATTAAAGCTTGTTTTTGTGCTTCTGTTAAATTAGCTTCGGTATGCGTCCAAGTGTACTCTTTTAAAGGCATTTCTCCGCTCTCTACAGTTTCTAATACCTCATCAAGTTTATGGTCTTTTTTCTTTATGGAGTAATTTTCCCATTCCGAGAAATTTAGATGTTTTTTACCGTCTTTTACGTGGTCTGACAACCAATAAGAAACTGGCGCAATATTATTATACCAAGGATATGCTGTGGTGTTACTATGACAGTCATAACAACTAGTTGCTAGTATTTTTTGTACTTCTTTAGACGGATTTGTTTCTGTTAAAAAGGCAGTTTTTAAATCTGTTTCTGAGCTATTTTTTTCTGGTCTGTAAAATTGCATTGCAATTAAAATAACTAGTAAGGCAAGTAATATTTTTTTTAGTAATTTCATCAATCTAAAATTTATAACAAGCAAAATACAATTTTTTGTGACTAAAACAGAATTATATTTGTGGTTAAAAAGTAGTGTAAATCACTCTAGAGAAAAAAGACAACAAATTTCTGGTGTTATTTTAAAAGAGCCTAGTTTGGTTACAGATTTACTTAGTATTGTTTTAAACGTAAACGATCCTATTTCTTGTAAAGCTGCCTGGGTATTAGAGTTTGCTTTTAAAGAGAATAATAGCATTATTTTTCCGGTAATTACTACATTTTTAAACGGATTAAAATCTTTAAAATTAGAATCTAGTATTAGACCTTGTGCTAAAATTTGTGAAATTTTGATGTTACAATATTTCTCAAAAAAAGAAAACTCCATTCAACAAACACTCAAAACTAAACATCTAGAGCTAATTACTTCTGCTTGTTTTGACTGGTTAATTGGCGACCACAAAGTTGCTACACAAGCCTACTCAATGACAAGCCTATTTCTACTAGGAAAAAAGTATGCCTGGATACACCCAGATTTACGTAGTGTATTAGAAAAAAATTACAATACCGGAACTGCAGCATACAAAGCTAGAGCCCGTTTAACGTTGGCAAAAATTAAATAATCCCTTTTTTAGTTTGATGTTATTTTGGTTTTAAAACTGATACATAAAACAGCTTAACTAATAGGCATATAAGTCAACTTTTAACTACCTTTGCTGCTTTTAAAAAATCAATACAAAAACAGATGTCTTTAAACCAATTAAATGCTATTTCTCCTATAGACGGAAGATACAGAAACAAAGTTGATGCTCTAGGTCCTTTTTTCTCTGAAGAAGCATTGATAAAATACAGAGTTAGAGTAGAAATTGAATATTTTATTGCTTTATGCGAAATTCCGTTACCGCAATTAGAATCTTTTGATACTGCTTTGTTTGAAAACTTACGTTCTATTTACAAAAACTTTTCTACTGAAGATGCACAAGCTATTAAAGAAATAGAAAAGGTTACCAACCATGATGTAAAGGCTGTTGAGTACTTTATTAAAAAAGAATTTGACAAGTTAGGTTTAGAAGAATACAAAGAGTTTATACACTTTGGTTTAACATCGCAAGACATTAACAACACTGCTATACCGCTTTCTATAAAAGAGGCAATGAACGAGGTTTACGTTCCTATGTATTTTGATGTTGTAGAAAAATTAGAAGAATTAGTTACAGAATGGGCAGAGGTTTCTATGCTTGCAAGAACCCACGGACAGCCAGCTTCTCCAACTCGTTTAGGAAAAGAAATAGAGGTTTTTGTGGTTCGTTTAAAAGAACAATTTAATTTATTAAATGATGTACCAAGTGCGGCTAAATTTGGTGGTGCTACTGGTAATTTTAATGCACATAAAGTTGCCTACCCTAATATTGATTGGAGAGCATTTGGACAACAGTTTGTACAAGAAAAGTTAGACTTACAACACTCTTTCCCAACTACACAAATAGAGCATTATGACCATATGGCGGCTTTGTTTGATACGCTTAAGCGTATAAATACTATTATTATAGATTTAGACAGAGATTTTTGGACATATGTGTCTATGGATTACTTTAAACAAAAAATTAAAGCTGGTGAAGTTGGTTCTTCTGCCATGCCACACAAAGTTAACCCTATAGATTTTGAAAACTCTGAAGGAAACTTAGGTATAGCTAACGCCATTTTTGAGCACTTATCTGCCAAATTACCTATCTCTAGATTACAAAGAGATTTAACAGACAGTACTGTACTTAGAAACGCTGGTGTACCTTTTGCACACACTATAATTGCTTTTGGTTCTACTCTAAAAGGATTAAATAAATTATTGTTAAACAAAGAAAAGTTTGAGCAAGATTTAGAAAACAATTGGGCTGTAGTTGCAGAGGCTATACAAACTATTTTACGTCGTGAGGCTTACCCTAACCCTTATGAAGCATTAAAAGGTTTAACTAGGACAAACGAAAAAATTAATCAGAAATCTATAGCTAACTTTATAGATACTTTAGAAGTTTCTGATGCTATTAAAACTGAATTAAAAGCTATTACACCAAGTAACTATACTGGTATTTAATAGCCGCTTATTTAATAACTTATATAAAGCAAAAACCCATCAATATTTAAATTGATGGGTTTTTATATTTCTTAACTATTTGCTTAACGCTTAATAAGCAACCTTGCTTTTTGCGTTATACCATTTACTCTTACTTTTAAAAAGTATTTTCCGCGTCTTAAATAACTTAAGTTGTACGTTAAGTTAGATTTTCCTGCTCTAAGCTTTTCTTGTGAACTAAAGACTTTTCTACCATAAAAGTTATAGATAACAAAGTCTGCTCTAGTTTCTATATTACTATTTAATTGAATATTTAAATAGTTTCTGAACGGATTTGGATACAATCTTAAATTTGTAATAGACACCTGCTCTACTGCATCACAAGCACCTAGGGTTGCTCCGTAATACTTTATAAAAACTGCTGCTGCCCATTTAGACATACAGTACGATTTTCCTCTGTAGCAAACCTCAACTCCTGGCCTGTACGCATTACCACACCTTACATCTTCTACTTCTACTGTAACATCTGCAGTAGCAGAACATCCATTAGCATCTGTAACAGTTACAATATATGTTGTTGTAGCCTCAGGACACGCTTTTATGTCTTGTGTTGTTTCTCCGTTACTCCATTCGTAACTGTAAGGAGCTACACCACCTTTAATATTATTAACACTTAGTGTAGTACAAGAGTCAAAACCTAAGTAAACTTTAGTGTCGTCAGAAACAGAAACCGTTATTGCCTCTGGTGCTGTAACACTAAATTCTTCAGTAACCTCATTTCCTAAAGCATCTGTAACAATTACACTGTGCGTACCAGCTTCTAAGTTTGTTGCTACTTCAGTAGTGTCACCATTACTCCAGTCATATGAATATGGTTTTGCACCACCTTCTATAGCTACTGTAGCAGTACCATCTGTAGCAGAACCACAAGTAACATTTGTTGTAGATATACTTACTAGTTCTAGGCCCTTTAACTGAAAACGCGCAGATACCGGAAAGTGATCTGATACTGTGTTTGGGTAATCACTATCATAAAACTCATAATGTACACGTACAGATTCTGCTATATAGTTGTCATTTAACTCGTTTGTAATAGTAATATGATCTATCATATTTTCTCTAAAAACATACGATCTAAAATCCTGATTACTTAATGTTTTTGAAACTATATTATAATTAACCTCATCTGTTGCATAAGCATTAAAACTAGATGTTGTAGTTGTTGTAATATCTGCAACTGTTGTATCTACATCATCATTATAATCACCTAATAAAATAAGTTTTTTATCTGCATATTGTACATCTAAAGTATCTTTTAATACCTCAACATCATACTTACGCATATCATATCTACCTTGTGCATCTGTACCACTGTTAGCCCTTGCGTGCAATGCTACCACATTTATTTGCTCTATAGTACCATTAATGGTTACATCTGCTGTCATTAAAAATGGTAAACGCCCACTAGCATAAAAACGGTCTGTTGTACTTGGATAATTTACCAAAGCAGAATCATCTCCACCATTGTATAATGGATGAATAGTTTGTAATAATACTTTTGTGTCTACTACATTTACAGTTGACGTATTGTAAATAAATCCTAATTTTTGACTAACACCTGAATCGTTAGGTCTAGAAACTGCCGGTGAAAGTACATAGTCATAACCAGGAAGTTCACTTACCATTTGAGCAAATAAAACCTCATCTGCAATTTCTTCTACAGCATAAATATCTGCGTTTAATTTTTTAATTATAGACTTTGTACTGTCTTTCTGTATTGCATCAGACATTGGGTTACCAGCTGCTGGCGAGTTTGCTTCATCTCCAAACCACTCTATATTCCAAGCTACAACATCTAATGTTTTGTCTTTTCCTATTTGTACAGGAATTGTTGGTGGCACATATTCTCCTGCACAAGGCATATCTTCTGCAGATCTTGGTAGTAACTGGTAATTTTCATAAAAACGACCAACTACACCTGTTATTTCTGTACAGATATTAGGCTGACCTAAACCAACTATAGCTTCTACATCGTTATCTATTCTTAAAGATCCGTTACCAGATGCATCTGTTATAGTGTAGTTAGAATTTCCGAACAATATATCTCCTGGCTTAGGAAAAGTAGGATTAATAACTTTTACTAATTCTGCCGGATGATTAGCCAACTCTACCAAAGTAATAGTTACTGGCTCTATTGTATTTGTAGGTATACCATTATTTTCTACATTGGTAACTGTTGCTATTTGTAATTGATCATTGAAAACAGATCTTTTACCTGTTACAGTAATAGAATCACCTACCGTAAAAACACCATCTCCGTGTACCAACTCATCAAAAATAGCAATTGCTCCTGTTGTATCTTGTATATAAGCAGAACCAGCAAAAGCATCTGCAACGGTTAATACTCCTGTTACAGTAACCACTTCTCCGTCTGCTACATTTCTTGCCTCTGCAATACTAATAACTGCTGGTGGTGGTATAACAGCTCCGTTTTCTGTACCTGGAGACGGTATAGCTTGTGTGTATGTTGTTGTGTTTCTTGCTCCTCCTTGTCCGTTTGGGAAACGTTGTGATGAATGTCCATCTTTGTTTCCTAATTCATCTTCGTTAATTTGAGCTTCACCTGGGTTTAAAAGAACTAATAATTCTGTAGCATCATTATCGTTAGTATCATACACCAAAGCATCTATTAAACCATTTGTGGTTACAGTCGCATTACTAAAGTCTGATGCATTACCTGCATATAAAGCAACTGCATCTGCACCATTTTGTAAACCATTACTAGGTATAACTAAGCTTACATTTGGTACATCTACATTACCCATTACAAAATAACCTTCTGCATTAGTTGCATATCCATCTAAATCATAAGCCGCATAACTCTGGTTGTTAGAACCGTTGTAGTGTACTAAAACAAAACCATCTAAAGCTGTATTACCCTTACCACCGTCAAACAACTCTACAAACTCTTGTGTATCAGCACCTGCGGTATCTGCATCTACCTCATTAATAACTAAGGTAATTGGCTCAGTAGCATTTGTGTTAGATGTTCCTGGTGTTGGTAAAGCCTGTACATAAGTAGCAGTGCTTAATGCAACTCCAGAACCATTAGTGTAACGTTGTAAAGAATGTGCATCTTTATCACCAGAGCCATCTTCATTTATTTGTGCCTCACCTGCGTTTAACAATACCAACAACTCATCATCATCACTATCGTTAGTATCATACACTAAAGCATCTAAAAGGTTTGTTGTACTTATTTCTGAATTGTTTGGAAAATCTGTAGCATCACCAGTATATAAAGCAACAGCATCTGCACCGTTTTGTAATCCGTTACTTGGTATTACAATATTTACATTTGGTACATCTGCGTTACCAACTACAAAATATCCGTTTGCATTAGTTGTGTATCCGTCTAAATCATAAGCTGCGTAACTCTGGTTGTTAGATCCATTATAAAAAACCAACACTTTACCATCTAAAGCAGTATTTCCTGCTCCACCATCAAACAGTTCTACAAACTCTTGTGTATCTGTACCTGCTGTATCTGCATCTAACTCATTTATTAATATTGATGCCTCTGCTGGTGGTACAACTACAACCTCTCCGTTTGCAGCTCCTGGTGTTGGTGCTTCTTGTGCAAAAGTAGAGGTGTTTTGTGCTCCTCCTGCTCCGTTTAATATACGTTGAGAAGAATGATTGTCTTTATCTCCTGCTCCGCCCTCATTTACCTGAGCTTCACCAGCGCTTAACAACACTAACAATTCTGCATCGTCACTATCGTTAGTATCATACACAACAGCATCAACTATATTATCTGTTGAGATTTCAGATCCGTTTGAAAAATCTGAAGCATCACCAGTATATATTACAACTGCATCTGCACCATTTTGTAATCCGTTACTTGGTATAACTAAACTTACGTTTGGCACATCTACATTTCCTATAACAAAATAACCATTAGCGTCTGTAGCGTATCCATCCAAATCATAAGCTGCATAACTTAAGTTGTTAGAGCCATTATAAAGAACCATAACAAGGCCATCTAAAGAAGTATTTCCTGTTCCACCATCAAACAACTCTACAAATTCTTGTGTATCTGTACCTGGTGTGTCTGCATCTATTTCATTTATTAAGATTGATGGAGTTACTGGTGTAGAAGAAGTTCCTTCCAAACGAACATCATCAAAACCTGCATAATCACTTCCTCCGTTTTGTTTTACAAATAACTGCAAACTTACTGAAGAAACCGTATTAGGAACTAAAGCTGTAATTTGCTCCCAACCTGTAGTGCTATACGGACTACCAACTGTTACAACTTGTACCCCTTGAGATGTACCATCGTGAAAAATTTCATAGCTAATTGTATCGCCATTAGTAACATCATAACCAACAATATTTACTGCAAATGATAAACTCACGTCTGTAAAAGTAGAAACATCTACAGCATCAAAAGTTAATGTACCGCCATCTGCTGTACCACAATTACCTTCTAAATCTCTAATTCCAAAAAAATTAGCACCTGTACTTGGTGTGCTTATTGATCCTACACTTGTAACCACATCCCAAACATCACTACCACCATCATTGCAATTATTTGGTGATGCTGTATAGTTCCAGTTATCTGTAGCAGTGCTCTCATATCCTTGAAAAACAATATAATCTCCTGTTGGTGGTGTAACCACTGTACCTTCTAAAGTTGTAACAGAAGCCGTATTACTATTTACAGATGTGTTGCCTGCTGCATCTAACGCTTTTATAGTAAAAGTATACGTAGTTTCTGCAGTTAAGTTTGTTACTTGGTATGATGTACCACTAACAACACCTGCTAAAGTAGTACCATTAAAAATTTGATACGCTGTAACACCTACATTATCTGTAGCAGCATCCCAACTTAATAGTGTCTCTGTTTCTGTTGTGTTTGCTGCAACCAAATTTAAAGGTGCAGTTGGAGCTTCTGTATCTGAACTTGTGTTGTTAAATCTGTTTTCTGCTTGTGGTCCTCCCCAAATAGCAGTTGCAAAAGCAGGATTATCTATAAAAGGGTTTCTATTTCCTTGTATTCCTTCTAACAATACATTTCTGTTAATTTCAACTTGAGAAACCGGATCTTGTGCATTCCACTCTAAAAAAATATCTGGAATATCTGCACTATACGTAGTTGCGCCTGTACCTACTGCTGTTGGTAAACATTGGTTACCGTAACGTATGTACATATACAATATCATTCTAGCAACATCACCTTTCCACTCATCTCCTGGATACCAATTGTTACCGCTCATTAAACCTGCATTACCACTACCAGCACCAAATGGGTGGTTATTACGTAATGAATTAAACTGCACGTCTGATGATCTTAAATGGTGAGCATCTGAACCCGGACCCGATGTTCCTAGATTAGGATTTCCTAATGATTTTGGAAAAACGTGTTCTCTGTTCCAATCGCCAACACCACCACCATTTCTGTTTTTACTTCTAGTACGGTCTGTAGTTGTGTTACCATCTGCATCATTATAACCATAAACTAACAATACATTATTAGAGTTTGCCGGATCTAAGTCTGTTTGTTTTAAAGCTTCCCACACGCCTGGTGTGTAACTTAGTACAGTATTTTGTGTTGTTGTAACTAAGTTTGATAAGTCGGTTTTTAAGTTACCACCTGTTTGGGTAACATCTGTTCCGTTGTAATAGGCTGGCACTTGACAGTAGCCTAAGGCTGTCAAAAGTAGCATTCCAATGGAAACGAATACTTTAAGGTAATTTTTCATCATTTTTTATATAGGTTTATTCCCCGTAAAACTACTACTAAATAAAACCAAAAAAAGTGCTCTAATATTAACTTATTATTAACGATTACTATTAATTGTTGATAACATTATCTACTGTTTTTGTTCTTTTAAATTTGAACAAAAAAAAGACCGCATATAGCGGTCTTTATATATTAAAAAACAAATTGTCTTATTTGTTAATTTGTACTTCGTGTGGGTAAGGAATTTCAATTTTAGCATTATCTAACGCTATTTTAGAGCCTTCAATAGTTGCAAAATATACATCCCAGTAATCCTCTGGCTTACAAAAAGGACGTACTGCTAGGTTTACAGAGCTATCTGCTAATTCCTCTACATTTACAGATGGTGCTGGGTCTTTTAACACTTTAGGGTTAGCTTGTAACATTTCTAAAAGCACTTGTTTTGCTTTTTTCATATCTTCCCCGTAACCAATACCAACAGTAGTATCTACTCTCATTTTACCTTCTGCAGTATAGTTAATAATGTTACCATTTGCCATTGCACCGTTAGGTACTATTGCTAATTTGTTTTGTGGTGTAATTAATTTAGTTGTAAAAATTTCAATCTCTTTTACAGAACCTAATACGCCTTGCGCCTCTACCAAATCTCCAATTTTGTAAGGCTTAAAAATCATAATTAAAACGCCTCCTGCAAAATTACCTAAAGAGCCTTGTAATGCTAAACCAATAGCTAAACCTGCTGCTGCAATAACGGCTGCTAAACTTGTAGTCTCTACTCCTAGTGTAGAAATAACTGTAATGATTAAAAAGATTTTTAATCCCCAGCTTACTAGGTTTAGTAAAAACTTTTGCAAAGATTCATCGTAATTGCCTTTAGACATTACTTTTCTAACTACACCTACTAGTTTCTTAATAAGCCACGAACCAACAAGATAAATAATTATAGCCATAATAATTTTTGGGCCATAATCCATTACTTTCTCGATTGCTAAATTCATCCATTTTTCTGGATTCTCCATAATTGTTAATGTTTAAATAGTTAATGTTGGGTACAAGATATAAAATGTATCTAACATAAAAATAAATCTAGATTAACAATTACTAACATAAATGCTTTTTTTAATAAAAAACCCTGATTAACAATGTTAAACAGGGTTTGTAACAAAATAAAAAGGTATTAATATTAACTTTTAAGCAACTTACCTAGGTCTTTAAATGCTCCTTCATCTACATTAGACTTTTCCATAGCACTAATAAATTTACCTAAATAGGCAGGATTCATATTATCTCCTACTACACGTATTAAGGCAAAACCTTTATCGTCTTTATACCCATAAACAATTACCTCGTCTATAGCATCTTCTTCTCCTGTAAACTTAACTACACCTTTTGCCATTTTAGAGTTAATTTTCATTAACTGAGTGTATTTTTTATTAGATAAAATTGAGTTTACTTTTGTTTTCTCTACTTTATATGACGCTACATTATCTGTAGTTTTATTAAATGCTAAAACATTTACTTTTTTAATAGACTCTACTGCTTTTTTCTCTTCTGGAGATAAATCTGCCGATGCGATATTTAATATACTTGTAGGAATATCAAAAGAAATAAAGTTTTCGTTTTCATTACTATCTACATAATATTCTTGTAAACTTTGACTAGAAGAACAAGAGCCTAATGTAACCAACAAGGTTAGTGCTGCTGCTATATATTTTATACTATTTTTCATATTGATTGTTATTTAGTTGTGTAAATCATCAAGGCTATTTTTTTAGCCTTGATAATTGTAAATGTTATTACTTTTTAACTTCGTTTAATTGTTCTGGTAAGCCCATTTTACTTGTTAATGAACCTATTTTATTTAAATCTATATCTCCTGTAATAGATACTAGAACGGTTTCTATTTTACGATTATCTATTTTAGCACCTTTTACATCACTTACAAACATTAAAAGTTCGCTTACGTGATCTTCATCTTTACCACTTTTAATATAAAACTTAATATTAGCGTCTTTATCTTTTACACGCATTAGCTCCTCTAAAGATGCTGTTTTTAGGTAAGATTTCATTGTGGTAAGCATATCTGCTCCAATAGCTTTATCTTCTGTAATAAAAACTTTTAAGCTACTTATACTTTTTCCTATGTCAATAAAGTCTTGGGTATCTTTATCATCTACGTCTACATCTATCTTTGTTAATAGATTAAACATACTTTTATTTACAATAACAGATGATACGTTATCTAAATCTTCGAACTTGTCAAAAATTGACTGTGAAAACCCTGTAAATGGTAGTGTAGTTAGTACTGCTATAATTAATAATTTTTTCATAATTTAATTTTTAATTTGTTTTGTAAATCTTGTTTGTTGCTTCTTCAAATTTGTTAAGGTAAACCAGTTTTTCGGTGCCTTTGTTTAAGTTTTGAGCTATAAGGCTAAATGCTTTTTCAGTTTCTTGTAAAACGTATTCAGCTTCTTTTTGCTCACGGTAATCATTACCAAAATATATGCCTAATGCTAAAACTGCTACTGCTGCTACGGATAACCATTTATAATTTCTTTTTCTAGGTTTTAATGGTACCTGCTTGGTAAAAGTTTCTTCTTTGGCGTTAGAAAAATAAGTAAACATTGCTGTGTACTCTTGTAAATGCGGAGCAACATCACCCTTTAAAAAATAGGCTTTAATTGCTTCTTCCTCGGCAACCGTTGTGGTAGCCTCAAAATACTTTTCTAATAATTTTTCAATATTATGCAATTCCATAATTATGTTTTTCCATTAATTTTTGTCTCACTGTTTTTCTTGCTCTTGACAATGCAACTCTAACTGCTGCTGGTGTCATTTCTAGTAATTTTCCAATTTCGTCAAAACTGTACTGCTCTACATCTCTTAACTGCAGTGCCATTTTTTGCTGCTCTGGCAAACTCTCCATTATTTTCTCTACCCAATTAACACTATCTTGCGCTTCTACTTGGCGTTGTAAAGAAGAATTACTATCTGTATAATTACTATGTACCAACTTTAAATTACTTGCTTGTTTAGACTTTAAACGGTCTAGACAAAAGTTTTTTGTCATTGTCATAGCAAAGGCCTCTACATTAGAATACTCTTTCATTCGGTCGTTTTTAGACCATAATTTTAATAGTATTTCTTGGGTGGCATCTTCTGCTTCCTCTGTAGAAACAAGCAATCTCTTAGCTAACCTAAAGAGCTTATCTTTAAAAGGTAATACTACATTTAGAAATTCTGATTGTTTCATTTTTTAGTTTGGTTGTTGTTACAAACACTATTACTAGGTTTATATAAGCAAGACGACATAGAATGATTTTTGTTACAAAAAAATTTTTTTTTGTAAAAGATGTCAGTAATTTACAGCATTGTAAACCGACACACTATATATAACGTATGTAACATATACTTAATATATGTGTAAAATTATGGAACAATAGTTGCGACTAGCTATGTTCTTACACTAAATAAATAACTATTATGAAAAAAACAGTAATTCTATTATCTGGGTTGTTTTTATTTTTAACATCTTGTGATAAAAATGATGATGACGGAGGAGAAACACCAAAAGCAATAACTTTAAATAATGAAATAAACGAGTTTATCTGGAAAGGATTAAACCACTGGTACTATTGGCAACCAGATGTTACCGCTTTAGCAGACACTAAAGATGACGACCAAGATGCTTTTTACACATATTTAAATAACTACAGCACTCCTGAAGATTTATTTAAGGCTTTAAAATACGATGAAAAAGATGATTTCTCTTGGTTTATAGAGGATGTAGATACTCAATTAGCTAGTTTTAATGGTATTAGTACTACTTACGGTATTACTAGGGGGCCTTTAGTAAGAGTTGGTACAACTAATAAAGTAGTACAAGTTATTGGATCTGTTGCGGCTGGTTCACCTGCTGAGGCTGCAGGATTAAAGAGAGGAGATATCATTTCTACATTTGATGGTGGAGATTTAACTATTAATGAAGAAGGCAAATTAACAAGTCAATCTATTACTAATGTAAATAAACTGTACACTCAAGAAAGTGTAACTTTAGGTTTAGCTACTGTTTCTGAGACTGACGTAATAACACCAACTGAAGAAAAATCAATTACATCTGCAACCTTATCTATAAACCCTGTACACCATACTAGTGTTATAGAAGAGGGCGGACGTAAAATTGGATATATTGTTTATGAAGGATTTAAAGGATCTTACAACGGAGAATTAAACGATGCTTTTGGAGAATTAAAAGCTGCTGGCGTTAATGAACTTATTTTAGATTTTAGATACAATGGTGGTGGTTCTGTATTGACATCTGCACTATTAGCTAGTATGATTTACGGTGAGGCTACTGCGGAAACAAATACTGTTAATGGTGAAATTTTTGCAGAGTTAAAGTACAATGCAAAAAGAGACGCAGCCAATAGTAGCACGTATCCATTTTTTGAAGATGTTTTTTTATATGATAAAACTACTGGCGCATACACAGGGGCAACAGATATGAATAGGTTAACTGGTATTAGCAAACTTTATGTAATTGCTACAGGAAGAACAGCATCTGCCAGTGAAATGATTATAAACGGGTTAAGACCGTACGTAGATGTGAAAGTTATTGGTGAAAAAACCACTGGTAAAAATGAAGGCTCTATTACAGTTGTAGATGCTCCTGGTAACTCTAACACAGAACCGTACACAGATACAAACAACAGAAGTAGTAAGCATACTATTGGAATGCAGCCAATTGTTTTTCAAATTTTTAATAAAGAAGGATATAACGATTATGGAGATGGTTTTGTACCTGATGTAGAAATTAAAGAATACCAATATTACAAAAACATAAAACCTTTTGGTGATACCACAGAAGCTTTACTACGTGCTGCTTTAGATGATATGCTTGGTACAGCTGGTAAATTTGATTTACAAAAAGATACAAACGCAGCTAAAGTTACAAAAGGTGTTACATACCCTAAGTTTAGTTCAGAAATGTATATAATGCCAAATGATATTAAGCCTACTAGTAAATAGTTTAGCTTCAATAACTCGGTATTAAAAACAAAAAGGCTCACTAAATAGTGAGCCTTTTTTATATTGTATTACATCTAATTTATAAAGTAAGGTTTAACCCTAACCTTACGTTAGCTCCTTTTGTTGTAAAACCTAATATTTCTGTATACTCTTCATTTAACAAGTTACTTGCATTAGCAAATACAGTTAATTTGTTATTTATAAGTGTATGCGAGATGTATAAATCTAAAAGCGTGTAAGCGTGTAGGTTTACATTTGTAGCTGGGAAAGTTGCAAAATCAGAATCTGATCTATTACCTACCATTGTGTAATTTAAAGATGCGTTTGTACGGTCTGAAAAATTGTAGTTTGCAAAAGCATTTACTTTATGTTTTGGTAAACGTATACCTGCATCACCTTCTCTTTCTGTAAATGTATAATTTGCTCCAATATTTAAAGCGTTAACTGGTGTATAATCTAACTCTACTTCTACCCCTTTTGCTTCAATTGTATTTTCTGCATTGTCATAACCTGTTGCTCCGTAAAAAACAAAATTTTCTTCTTTTCTATTAAAATATAAAGCACTAACTCTTAATTTGTCATTTACTGCATATTCTAAACCACCCTCAATTGTACGGTCTTCTTCTGGATCTAAATCTGGATTAGCTCCAAAGTTACCAAATAACTGGTTTAAGCTTGGTGTAATGTAAGATGTTGCATAAGAACCCATCAGTTTAACATAACCATTTGTGTTTTTAATAACATAAGATGGGTTAACGTTGTAAACAAAATTAGAACCATACTCAGAATGGTTATTTAAACGAGCACCAACATTTAAGTTTAATCCAAAATCTGATACATATACAACATTAGCGTATGGATCTACAATAGAAAAATCTTGTACTTCTGCATATTCAGTTTCATCATTAATATAATTTAATCCTAAAACAGTATAAAAAGCATCATTAAAATTGTACTTGTTGTATACGTCTACTACTATGTTTTTGCCTTCATAAGCACTAGGAAAAGCAGATTTGTTTTCTGAGCTGTACTCACTGTAAGCACCATTAACAACAACAGAACCTTTATTATATTTATAAGTTGATGATAAGCCTGCTCTTTTTTGATCACTAACAAAAGAATAAGGAGCATCTAACATTCCAAAAGACTCATCATACTCACCACTATTTTTTGTTTGGTTACCATAAACATTCACAGAAAATTTATCAGAAAAAGCATATCCTAAATTTACATCTGTGCTGTAGTTAGAGAAATCATCTTTTTCATTCTCTGGAGTAACTATAGCAGATAACCCATCAGAATATCTATTAGAAAAACCAACTTTATATGTAAACTTATCTAAAGTACCACTTATACGCGCACTATTGGCAAAATCATTAACATCAAAATTTTGATCTACTGCTGTTTGGTTTGTACCAACACTTGCCTGAAAATTACCAGAAATAGCATCTTTA
>NZ_JBDVAA010000229.1:0-1750 GCF_039943695.1 Cellulophaga sp.
ATAATCCTGAACCATTAAAGTCTACAACAGCTTCTGATGCTTTAAGTAATACTTCTTGTGGTAAAATACAAGGTCCTGCGCTAAAATTATGCTTTTTCATTTGTATGTGTTTTGTTTGTAATTGGTTTGTTGGCCAATTAATGTTTAGAGAGATAGGTAATTAATTGTTAATTAGCAGCTTATCTCTTTATTAAAATTGTTTAAATATAAGGTAAAGGTCTAAATTTTATAACAATAGACCTTTTAAAATTGTAATTAATTCTAGGATGTTTTCAACAAGAATTTAACAGTATCTATATTATCTGCATAATCTGTTAAGCTAGGTTGTTGTGTTTGCCCAAAAGCAACTTCAGTATCTAATAAACCATTTGCAACTACGCATTGTATTTTATCTTCATCATTCTTTAATTTCTCTTTTAAGGAGTCTAAAGAGTCGTAATATTCATAAAAAACAGAAGAAATAGGCGACGCATAGCTTTCATCTTCTTTAATCATTAAAAAACCATTTTCTAAAATATTAAATTCGCTCATTAAATACACAGCTTTGTTATAGTCGTAGTTGTTTGCGTATTTTACGTGGTGTATAATATCTTGTTTAGGATACATTGCTTTAAAAAATGCATCAAAATTATAGTCCTTTGGAACAAATAGTTTGGATACACTTCTGCAACCTAATCCATAATATCTAAAAATATCTTCACTAAGGTTTTCTAGTTGTTCTTTGGTTTCATTGCCTGTTAAAACTGCAACAGAATTTCTATTTTTTCTGATAATATTTGGCTTTTTACCAAAGTAATGCTCAAAATAACGAGCAGTATTATCGCTTCCGGTAGCAATAACGGCATCAAAACCTTCTAATTTTCCATCTACATACACAATAGAATTAGCTAGTTCTGGTAATTGTTTAATTAAGAATGAAGAAACAAAAGGTAGTAGTATTTTATCGTTTGAAGATAACTTAACTAAAGCAGTATTACCACTTAATATTGTAGCTAAAAAATCATGAAAACCAACAAGCGGAATATTACCAGCCATTATAATAGCTATGTTGCTGTTTTTTATAGAGTTTAAGTCATAAGATTTAAACCAATTGTTTAACTCTTTTTTAGTTAGTAATTTGCTCCAACTATTAATACAAAAAAGAATGTTTTCTTCTGTAAACCAACCATTGTGTAAGCTAGCTGTGTGTATTGCATCTTGTAGTTTTATAATCCACTCGTTTGTGTTTTCTTCTTGTTTTTCTGAGTTTGCATATTCGTAATAATCTGCAAACAAAGTTCCTAATTCAGAAAAAGCAACTATTCTATCTTCAAGTTTAGCCATTTTATTTGTATAGTGATTTAATAGGGTTTACCTTTGTGCAAAAGTAGATATACTGATTAAATATCAGTCTAAAAATTGATATAAATTATGGCAATAATAATAACAGACGAATGTATTAATTGTGGAGCTTGTGAGCCAGAATGTCCAAATACAGCAATATATGAAGGTGCAGACGATTGGAGATATGCAGATGGTACGTCTTTAGAAGGCACAATTGTTTTACCAAATGGTAAAGAGGTTGATGCAGAAGAGTCTCAAGAGCCTATTAGTGATGAAATTTACTATATATCTCCTGATAAATGTACAGAGTGTAAGGGTTTTCATGAAGAGCCACAATGTGCTGCTGTTTGTCCTGTAGACTGTTGTGTACCGGATGAGGGTATTGTAGAAACCGAAGAAGAATTACTAGGTAAGCAGCGTTTTATGC
>NZ_JBDVAA010000230.1:0-18234 GCF_039943695.1 Cellulophaga sp.
CAGCTTATAGTTTATCCTTCTTTAATGTTTTACTCAAGAGAAGAACTAATAAAATGGTATCATTCTGGTAGGGACCGTATATTTATATTTGCTATTATACTAACTCCAGGACACCTAATTACATCTGTTTTACAACTTATAGACAGACAAAATATGTATACAATAGTTAGCGTTTTATGTATTGCTTTTATGTGGTTTCAGCACATTGTAATTATAGAACCAAAACACGGTAAAATAATAGCAGGAGTAGATTCTTCTGAAGAAATAAGAAAAAGTATAGCAAAACAAAACCTAGTAAGAATAGTTATAATTACATTCTTACTAGGTTGGACTATTTATAATACTATACAAAGTACTACTATGTGGTTATAATAAAAATTATACTCGCGTAATTTTTGCTCCTATAGCTCTTAAACGCTCGTCTATATTTTCGTAACCTCTGTCTATTTGTTCTATATTGTGTATTGTAGATGTTCCTTTTGCAGATAATGCTGCAATTAATAAAGATACACCAGCTCTAATATCTGTAGATACCATAGTTGTAGCCATTAACGTAGATTTAAAGTCGTGCCCAATTACTGTTGCTCTGTGCGGATCACACAAAATAACTTTTGCCCCCATATCTAGTAACTTATCTACAAAAAATAAGCGACTCTCAAACATTTTTTGATGTATTAAAACTTCTCCTCTTGCCTGTGTAGCAACAACCAAAATAATACTTAATAAATCTGGTGTTAATCCTGGCCAAGGCGCATCAGATATTGTTAAGATAGAACCATCTATGTAGTTCTGAATCTCGTAACCATCTTTATGCTCTGGTATATAAATATCATCTCCTTTACGCTCTAATGTAATACCTAATTTTCTAAAAACAGTAGGTATTTGTCCCAAATCGTCCCAACTTACATCTTTAATTGTAAGTTCACTTTTTGTCATAGCTGCAAGACCAATCCAACTACCAATTTCTATCATATCTGGCAACATTCTGTGCTCTGTGCCACCTAGTGCATCTACTCCTTCAATTACTAAAAGATTAGAACCTACACCTGTGATTTTTGCCCCCATACGGTTAAGCATTTTACACAATTGCTGCAAATACGGTTCACAAGCTGCATTATATATAGTAGTTGTACCCTCTGCTAAAACAGCTGCCATTACTATGTTTGCTGTACCAGTTACAGAAGCTTCATCTAAAAGCATATATGTACCTTTTAGCTTATCTGCTTCTACACCATAAAAGTATTCTTCTTTATTGTATCTAAACTTTGCTCCAAGGTTAATAAAGCCCTCAAAATGAGTATCTAATCTACGACGCCCAATTTTATCCCCTCCTGGTTTAGGAATATATCCCTTACCAAAACGTGCTAATAGTGGACCTACTAGCATTATAGATCCACGCAAACCACGACCATCTTCTTTAAACTGGTCTGACTGTAAGTAGTCTAGGTTTACATCATCTGCTTTAAACGTATAAGAACCTTTACCTCTTTTTTGAATTTTTACACCCAAATCTTCCAATAAAGCTATAAGTTTATTAACATCTACAATGTCTGGTATATTATTTATTTGCACTTCCTCTGGTGTAAGTAACACCGCGCAAAGTATTTGTAAAGCTTCGTTTTTAGCTCCTTGCGGAGTAATTTCTCCTTGTAGACGTTGACCGCCTTCAATTTTAAATGTCCCCATTTAAGATTCTATTATTTAGTACCGTTTTTTACCTCGGTTGTTGTTATTTCTTTGATTGTTTTTTGAGTTTGTATATCTCGTGTTAGATTTTGCTACTTTGTTCTTTAAAAACTGACCACTATCAGTAAGTACTTCATTTTTTGCAGCTAAATCTATTCTTCCGTCACTTAACTCATACAAATGTTTAAAAATAGCTGTATCATCTACAACATCTTTATTCCAGTTTAAGTAACATTTTTTCATATGGTTTGCAATTGCATACTCTAAACCATCTCTCATATCACCTTTTTCCCACTCTACAGCAACATCAATCATACGTTTAATGTTATTACCGTAAAACCTGTATTTTGGAAAATTTTGAGGATAATCTAATGGCTCTGGACGTTCTTGCAACATTTCCTTTGTTGTAATAGGAAAAGGAGATTCTACATCTAATTTAAAATCTGACATTATAAATAGCTGATCCCAAAGTTTGTGCTGAAAATCTGGTACATCTCTAAGATGTGGCTGCAAATTACCCATTACGCTAATAATAGCCTTAGCTACTTTATTACGCTCCTCTGCATCTTCTATAGATACGGCGTAGTCTACCATTTTTTGAAAATGACGACCATATTCTGGAATAATGAGCTGATCACGCTCAGTATTATACTGTAAGTTTTCTACTAAATTCAAACTAAAAAAGATTTATGCTAATTTATATTCTAAACGTGAAGTTATACGCTTATGTTCTGCAAAGTACTAAAATAAATAAAACAAACACCATTTATGGGTAGTTTTATAAAGATATTACTCCTTTTACCTTACCAACTTCTACATATTTAGCAATAACAGCATCCGGATTTTTCATATTTACAGTAATAGAAACACTTGTATATTTGCCGTTTTTAGACTTTTTAGACTCTATAACTGCTCCTGTATTATTAAAAATCTGTTCTATTTGCTTAAACTTTTCTTCATCTGTAGGAATAATAAATTTATACAGGTAATTAGATGGCCAACTGTTATTTAACTCTAGTTGCTCTTTTAGCCTTGCGTAAAATTCTTCTGGGTTATCTGTATTCATACTTTATTTTTTACAAAGATAATGTAATGCTATATTTTATACTACTTTTTGTGTAGTTCCTATTTTAGTTATCTTTGTTACTTTAATCTAGTATATTGAAACCAAAAAAAATAGTTATTACAGGCGGTCCTAGTACAGGAAAAACAACAGTTATTAATAAGATTGATGCTCTTGGGTATACTTGTTTACACGAGATATCTAGAGATGTTACCTTGGCTGCCAGAGAAGAAGGTATTACACAGCTTTTTTTAACCAATCCTTTGCTTTTTAGCGATAAATTATTAGAAGGACGTGTAAATCAATACCATAACGCTAATAGCTTAGAAAAAGATATTGTTTTTCTAGATCGTGGCGTACCAGATGTTGTTGCCTACTTAAACGGCACAGACATTAAATATGGAGAAAACTACAACCAAGCATGTACAAATACAAAGTACGATGTTATTTTTATTTTTCCACCGTGGGAAGAAATACATTCTAATGACAATGAAAGGTATGAGGATTTTGATGAAGCAAAACGGCTGCACAGTCTACTAGACCAAACATACAGAGATTATGGCTACACACCTATTATTGTACCTACCGGAACTGTAGAGGAACGTACTAACTTTATTTTAAATACTTTAAACATTAGCTAGTGCATAAAAGTCCGCAAGATATTTTACAACAATACTGGGGCTATGCCAGCTTTAGAGGCTCGCAAGAAAAAATTATTACTACTGTTTTAGAGCAAAAAGATGTTTTAGCTTTATTACCTACTAGCGGAGGAAAATCTGTATGCTACCAAGTACCTGCTCTTTTACAAGAAGGCATTTGTATAGTTGTGTCTCCTTTAATTGCTTTAATTGAAGACCAAGTAAATAGTCTTAAAGAAAAAGGCATAAAAGCTTTAGCACTTACTGGCGGTATTTCTTTTGAGGAAGTAAATAACCTTTTAGACAATTGTGTTTTTGGTAATTATAAGTTTTTATACTTATCTCCAGAACGCTTACAACAAGATTTGGTTAAAGAACGCCTATTACAAATGAATGTAAACCTTATTGCCATTGATGAGGCTCACTGTATATCTCAATGGGGAAACGATTTTAGACCTGCTTACCAAAACTGTAGTGTTTTAAGAGATATTTTTCCTATTGTACCTGTAATTGCTTTAACCGCTACAGCAACAAAAAAAGTAGCATCAGACATTGTAGAAAATCTTCAATTTAGAGACTCCTTAATTATAAAAGATTCTTTTTCTAGAGATAATATTACCTACAAGGTTATATGGACAGAGGATAAACTTTATCAATTAAAACAACTTTGTAAAGACAGTAACAACAGTGCAATAGTATACGTTAGAACAAGACGTTTGGCAGAACAAATATCTAACTACCTTAACACAAACGGTTTTTCTACTACATTTTTCCATGGAGGAGTACCCAAAAAAGACAAAAAAACATTACTCACAAATTGGCTTAAAAACAAAACTAAAATTATTGTAGCAACCAATGCTTTTGGTATGGGTATAGATAAACCAGATGTGCGTTTGGTTGTGCATTATCAAATTCCAGATAGTATAGAAAACTACTACCAAGAAGCTGGTAGAGCCGGTAGAGACCAACAAGAGTCCAGCGCCGTTTTAATTTTAAATAAAGAAGATGAAAACCAAGTAAAACAACAGTTTTTAAGTGTTTTACCAGATGTTAAGTTTTTAAAATTATTGTACAATAAGTTAAATAATTATTTCCAGATATCTTATGGTGAAGATACACAGGAAACGTTTCAACTAAATTTTAATAATTTTTGCAATACCTATAAGTTAAAAGGAATGTTAACATATAATGCTCTAAAAGTTTTAGATCAGCATTCTGTATTAACGTTAACAGAAAATTATAACAAGCAGGCAACTGTACAATTTACAGCAACAAAACCAACTTTAAATCAATATTTAAGTACACACCATAAACTAGTGCCAATTATACAAACCCTACTAAGAACATATGGTGGTATTTTTGAGTTTCCAATAAAAATTAACACAGTACTGTTATCTAATAAAATAAATATTGATGAAAACACTATTTTACAAGCGTTAGAAAAATTACAAAAAGATGAAATAATTAATTACACTGCTCAAAATAGCGATTTAGAAATAACTTTTCTTGTACCTAGAGAAGATGACCAAACTATTAATTCGTTCTCTAAAAAAGTAAAAGAACTACAACAAGTTAAAGTAAATAATATAGAAGCAATGCTACAATATATTAATAATGATAGCATTTGCAGAAACGTACAACTCCTTGCTTATTTTGGAGAAAAAAAGAAAAGGTGTGGTAAGTGTGATGTTTGCCTAAGCAAAGGCCCATCTACCAATAGTAGTATTATAGATCTTGTTTCTACAGAAATAATTACAAAATTAAAATCTACTAATTTAAGCTCTAGAGAGTTAATACAACTACTACCCTATAAACAAGAAGTTGTTTTAGAAACACTGCAGTCTTTACTAGAAGATCAAAAAATAGATATAAACACACAAAATAAATATACCCTACAATAATATGAGCAATTTACGCATTGTTTTTATGGGAACGCCAGACTTTGCCGTTACCATTTTAGATAGTTTAGTACAACATAAATATAACGTAGTTGGTGTTATTACTGCTCCAGACAAGCCAGCGGGTCGTGGCAGAAAAATACACACTTCTGCCGTAAAACAATATGCAGAAAAAAACAACCTTAATATATTACAACCAACAAACTTAAAAAATCCAGATTTTGTAGCAGAACTAAAAGCATTAGATGCTAACCTGCAAATTGTGGTTGCTTTTAGAATGTTACCCAAAGTAGTTTGGCAAATGCCTAAATACGGTACATTTAACCTGCATGCTTCTTTATTACCACAATACCGTGGTGCTGCTCCTATTAACTGGGCTATTATAAACGGAGAAACAGAAACAGGTGCTACTACTTTTTTTATTGATGATAAGATTGATACAGGAGAAACTATTCTTCATAAAAAAACAAACATCTCTTCTACAGAAAATGCAGGTACTTTACACGACAGATTAATGCATTTAGGGGCAGAACTTGTTATAGAAACCGTAGAACTAATTGAAAAAGGAAATGTAACTACTAAAAAACAAGAAGATCATAGTAATTTAAAGTTAGCTTACAAAATACACAAAGACACTTGTAAAATAGACTGGACAGCTGATGCCACAAAAACCTACAATCTAATAAGAGGACTTAGTCCTTACCCGGCAGCTTGGACAACCTTATATAATGATGACAACAAAACTGATTTAAAAATTTACGCTACAGAATTAGAAGAAGAAGCTCACAATTTAAAACCAGGAAAATTAATTTTTGATAAAAAAACAATAAAAGTTGCTGTACCTAATGGCTACCTAAAACTACTAGAAATACAACTTTCTGGTAAGCGAAGAATGAAAACTAGCGATGTTTTAAACGGTTTACAATTAAAAGAAACCGCATATTTAGACTAGCTAAGCCTATTTTTAACAGAAAAAGTCGTAGAAAAAGCCCTACTTTATTAACAAACGGTCTTAGTTATTAACAAAATGATGCATTTCCTAGCGATTTACTTGTGTTAACGCTAAATCCATATAAATTTGTTAGAAGAATATAAGTTATTAAAAACAACAATTAATTTAATTTAATTATGAACAAAACAGAATTAATCGATGCTATGGCAGCTGACGCTGGCATCACTAAAGCAGCAGCAAAGAAAGCATTAGAGTCTTTTTTAGGAAACGTAGAAGGATCACTTAAAAAAGGTGGTAGAGTTTCTTTAGTAGGTTTTGGATCTTGGTCTGTAACTAGAAGAGAAGCAAGAGACGGTAGAAACCCACAAACTGGAAAAACTATCAAAATTGCAGCTAAAAACGTTGTTAAATTTAAAGCAGGTACTGAGTTAAGCAACTCTGTAAACTAAGCTTTACATTTTAATATATAAAAAGCGCTTCTATACGTAGAAGCGCATTTTTTTTTGTAGTTATCTTTTATATCTCGTAAAATTTATTTAATTTAATCGTACAAACCCCACTATATGACCATTAATCAACCAAAAAAGGGAAACCTTCTCATAGCAGAACCATCACTAACTGGTGATGTTTCATTTAACAGATCTATTGTTTTATTAGCAGAACACAATACAGACGGATCTGTGGGTTTTATTCTTAATAAACCCTTAGAATATACTATTAACGACCTTGTTGAAGGTATAAAACCATCATTTAGAGTATATAATGGTGGACCTGTAGAGCAAGACAATTTATACTTTATACATAAAGTGCCGCACCTTATAGAGGGCAGTATAGAAATATCTAATGGTATTTTTTGGGGTGGTGATTTTCAAAAAATAGTAGGTTTAATAAACGATAATACTATTACCCAAAAAGACATTCGTTTTTTTCTAGGTTACTCTGGTTGGGATTCTATGCAGTTAGATTATGAGTTAACTTCTAAATCTTGGATTATTGCTACAAACGAACATAAAAGCTTAATTTTAGAAAAATGCACCAACAACCTTTGGAAAGAAAAAATGGACCAATTAGGAGGTGATTATCTGCTTTGGTCTAACGCACCAGAAAATCCTGCCTTAAATTAAGACAGTCTAGCTACTGCATTTAACTTACCTAGCAAATCTTTAGCTACTGTATTTGTAAATTCCTTTTTTCTGTATTTTGTTATAGACTGTATCCCTGTTATTACATTGGTTACAAATAATTCGTCTGCTTTTTGCAATTCAAAGGGAGATATAGAAGCTTCTTCTAAACTGTAATTTTCTAATTTTTCTAAACTAGCAATTAGTTTTTTTCTTGTAATACCGTTTAAACAACCATCTTTTAATGGTGGTGTTTTTATTGTATCTCCTTTAACTAAGAATAAATTACCATTTAAAGCCTCTACAACTTGTTTTTGGTTATTTAGCAGCAAACAGTTGCTGTAACCATTTTCCTTAGCGTAGATGCTGCCTAAAACGTTTATAATTTTATTGTTAGATTTTAATGTAGATAACAAACCAGAGTTTACATAATGGTCTTTAAATAACTCTACCTCATAAGCTTCATCAGAATGTATATAAAAAGCATTTTCCAATACTTTAGTCTCCATAATAAAGCTTACATTATTAGTAGTTGGTAAATATAAACCTCCATTTTTTCTAAAAACAGTAAGGCGTATACGCACAGCATTATTTTGTAGGTTATCTGCATTAATAGTTTCTAGAATTTGCTCTTCTAGATATTCCATTGTAAAGTTCATTGGAATTTCCATACGTAAAATACGCATAGACGCCATTAAACGTAGGTAATGATCTTCCCAAAAATAAATTTTTCCGTTTACAACACGTATGCTTTCAAAAAGTGAATCACCATAACGTAATCCCCTGTTTTCTTCATTTAAAAATAAAGTGTTGTTTTCTACTAATTCTCCGTTAAAATTTATCATAAAAAAAGCCTTGAAAAAAATTCAAGGCCAAAGATATTGTTTATTTCATAATTTTTAGGCAGATCCTAAGACTTGTTTTAAACTAGAAATTTGATTTGTCCATAATAACTTCCCTTCTTCTACTTCATCTTCTTCTGCAAAGTCAGAAATAAATAAAGATACATCTGAAGTAATGTCGTCTACTTTAATGCGAAGTTCAAAATAACAATCGTCATCATCATCTTCCCAAGCAAAACGAATAAATTCGTCGCTTTTTTTCTTTAGCAAATTAGCAACTTCTTCAGATCCGTCCCAAATAAAAGTAAATTTCTCTCCTCTTGAGTTAACGTTGTCTGCAAACCATTCTGATAAGCCAGATGGTGTAGATATATATTGGTAAAGCATTTGTGGTGAGGACTGTATCACAAACTCTAGCTCATAGTTAATTTTATCACTCATTCTCGTAATGTTTAGAAAAGGCAATATATATATTTCTGTATGATAAAAAAACTAAAATAGCTATAATATTTTTATCAAAATAAATTTTGATAAACAGAAAAAAGATACATATATTTGCACCCGTTAAAAAAAACACCTGGCGAGGTAGCTCAGTTGGTTAGAGCGTCGGATTCATAACCCGGAGGTCACGAGTTCAACTCTCGTTCTCGCTACAATAAAAGCGATTTAGTTTCTACTAAGTCGCTTTTTTTATTCCCTATTGTTTTAAATAGACCACATTAAATGCGCATAGTTTAAAACTCAATTTAAACTTTGTAACCTAAGTTACTTACAAAAAGCATAGTATTTTATAATTTTACTACTGTATTTTATGTAACTGCAAATTTTTAACTATGTCTATATTAACATACCTATTTGGATCTAAAACAAACACAAACAAGGCCATTACAGTACTAAATTCTGCCGAGTTTAAAAATAAAATAGAGCATATAAATGTGCAACTAATAGATGTAAGAACACCTAATGAATATAAAAACGGACACATTAAGAATGCTATAAATATAGATTTTTTCTCTAGAGATTTTATGTCTAATTTTGATAAACTAAATAGAGATGAAGCTATATACATTTATTGTAGAAGCGGTAGTAGAAGCCGTAAATCTGCAAATAAATTAGCTAGCGTTGGTTTTACCAAAATATACGACTTAAAAGGTGGTATTTTAGGATATAATTAAAGTTTAGATTAAAAAATAGAATAATTATGAGCAAGTTTTCAGAATTAATAAATAAAGATACACCTGTTTTAGTAGATTTTTATGCAGAATGGTGTGGGCCTTGCAAAACAATGAGTCCTATTTTAAAAGATGTAAAAGATAGTTTAAAAGACAAGGTCTCTATTATTAAGATAGATGTAGACAAAAACCAAACATTAGCAGCCAAATACCAAGTAAAAGGCGTACCTACAATGTTACTTTTTAAAAACGGAAAACAAATTTGGAGACAATCTGGAGTGCTTCAAAAAAATGAACTTATTTCTATAATTACAACGGCTAATTAATGATTTTAGATGAAGATTTTTGGGATAATAGATATATAACAAGTGATATTGGCTGGGATTTAGGAGAAGTATCTCCTCCTCTAAAATCTTACTTTAATCAATTAACCAACAAAGATTTACATATTTTAATTCCTGGCGGTGGTAATAGTTATGAGGCAGAATACTTACACAGCAAAGGTTTTAAAAATGTGTATGTTGTAGACTTATCTAAAACAGCGCTTCAAAATATAAAATCTAGAGTTCCAACATTTCCTTCTTCACATCTTATTCACTCTAATTTTTTTGATTTAAATATAACCTTTGATCTTATTATAGAACAAACCTTCTTTTGTGCAATATCTCCAAGCCTACGCAGTAAATACGTAGAAAAGGCATTTAACCTTTTAAACACAAATGGTAAAATTGCAGGACTCTTATTCAACATTCCACTAAACAGCACGCATCCTCCTTTTGGCGGTAATAAAGAAGAATATATAATGCTTTTTAAACCACACTTTAATATAAAAATAATGGACACTGCTTACAACTCTATAAAACCTAGAAGCGGTAACGAATTATTCATCATTTTACAGAAAAAATAACAAACCAGCTTACCCCCAAAAAAACTTTTTTTAAAACTCTTTTTGTTACTAAAGTTACATAGCGTTTAACGTTTGTGTCGTATTTTTATGGTCTAAAACCCAGGATATGGAAGACATGATCTTTTATGATAGATTGCAATTTGCTTTTACTATCACTTTTCACTACATATTTCCGCAATTAACAATGGGCTTATCATTATTAATTGTTTTTTTTAAATGGAAATATCTTAGAAACAACATTGAAAAATATAATAATGCGGCAAAATTTTTAATGAAAATTTTTGCTGTCAACTTTACAATGGGAGTTATAACTGGTATTCCTATGGAGTTTCAGTTTGGCACCAATTGGGCAAAGTTTTCTGAGCTTACAGGTAGTGTTATTGGTCAGACCTTAGCAATGGAAGGTATGTTCTCTTTCTTTTTAGAATCGTCTTTTTTAGCATTATTTATTTTTGGTGAAAAACTAATGGGTCAAAAATTACACTTTTTAACTGGTTTTTTAGTGTTTCTAGGGTCCTGGGCAAGCGGTTGGTTTATTTTAGCTACCAATGCGTGGATGCAGCACCCAGTTGGTTACGAGGTATTAGAAAACGGAAAATTTGTTTTAAATAATTTTTCTGCCTTGTTTAGTAACCCTTGGCTACTACCTGCTTTTTTACACAATCAACTAGCATCCGTTGTAACATCTTCTTTTGTTGTTGCCAGTATAGGTGCTTTTTATGTTTTAAGAAACAAACAAACTGAATACGGAAAACTGTTTTTAAAAACAGGAGTTATTTTTGGTTTAATTTCTAGCATACTAGTTGCTTTCCCTACCGGAGATTGGAATGCTAAAAACGTTGCAGAATACCAACCAGCATCTTTTGCTGCTATGGAAGGTATTTTTGAAACAGAAGAAGCTGGGGCAGAAATTGTTTTGATTGGGCAACCAAATATGGTTGAAAAAAAATTAGACAATAAAATTGCCGTACCCAATGTATTAAGTTTTTTAACCCACCAAGATTGGGATAAACAAATACCAGGAATGGACCAGTTTAAAAAAGAAGAATTACCAGATAATATACCTGCACTTTATTACTCTTACCATATAATGGTTGGTTTAGGTACTATATTTATTGGTGTTATGCTTTTATCTGCTTTCTTTTTATGGCGAAAAAAAATATATAAAATTAAACCATTGTTATGGACAATTATGTTTTTAGTTCCGTTCCCATACATTGCAAATCTAACAGGTTGGTATACGGCAGAATTAGGAAGACAACCATATTTAGTATATGGTTTATTAAGAACTAGCGAAGGTGTATCCCCTACTGTATCATCTGGTAATACCTTATTTACCTTACTTGGTTTTGTTGCCTTATATATGCTACTAGGATTATTGTTTTTAGTCCTAGTGGGAAAAACTATTAACCAAGGTCCAGAACCTAAAACACATTAAACTATGGAAGTATTTTGGTATATTACAATAGCTATTGTTTTAGCTGTATTTTTTATTTTAGATGGCTATGATTTTGGTGCAGGGATAATTCATTTATTCTTTGCCAAAAAAGAAAAAGACAAAGAGGTTATTACAAAATCTGCAGGACTATTCTGGGACTCTAATGAGGTTTGGCTGGTTGCTGCTGGTGGTATGCTTTTTATGGCTTTCCCTACATTTTATGCCTCAGTTTTTAGTGGCTTTTATTTGCCATTAATAATAGTACTATGGCTTATTATTTTTAGAGCAATAGGGTTAGAGTTTAGAGGTCAATTTAATTACCAAATGTGGAAAGATATTTGGGACAAATCTTTTGGCGTTTCTAGTTTACTATTAGCCCTTTTCTTTGGAATTGCACTTGGTAATATTGTTAGAGGCGTAAATTTAGGCAGTGTAGAAAATGGCGTATCTGCTCATGAAGGGCATTATTTTTTCTTACCATTATGGGACAGCACTTTTAGTCCGTTAAGTAAAACACCAGGTATTATAGATTGGTTTACACTAATTATAGGTATAATATCTGTGGTTACACTTGCTATACACGGTGCTAATTGGATTATTTTAAAAACAAATTCATCAATAAATAACAAGCTTAAAGGTATTGTTTTTAAGTTAAACATTATACTTGCTGTACTTACTGTATTTTCTTTAATTGTATGGCAAATAGTTAATCCTAGTTCTTTAAATAATTTTGTAGACAAACCATATTTAATAATATTTCCAATTATATATTTAACTGGATTAATTGGCTTGTTTTTTATCAAAAAAATAAAGAAAGACATTTATAGTTTTATATTATCTAGTCTAATTATTTTAGGCGGAATAACATCTTCATTAGCATCGTTATTCCCTGTAATTTTACCTTCTATTAATACTGTTAATGAGCCTTTAACAATATACAATACAGCCGCACCTGAATATGGATTATCTGTAGCCTTAAACTGGGGAATAATTGGCTTTATACTTCTTTTTGTATATTTAATTGTACAAAAAAGATTAATGGGAGGCAAAATAGATAAAATGGATTACGGACACTAAAATAAATTATTAGTATGACGGGAACATTAATTTCTTTAATTAGTATTATCATAGGTATAATAGCTGCAAACCTAACTGCTTTTTTTTATAAAAAATACTCTTTTGGTTTTACAGGAAATACTCTAATTGGTGTTTTTGGTAGCGTGTTTTTAATTAAATCTTTTGGCAGACTAGGCTTTGATGCCTGGTCTATAATGCAATATGGTACATTTAATAATAGTTTATTTATAATTAACTGTTTGGTTTCTGCTTTAGGTGGTGTATTAGGACTTTATTTATTAAAAAAAATAAAAAATAAAGTAAACAAAACAACAATAAATTAGCTTTAGATATACGTAAACAGCTTATAAGCAAATAAGTACAATAAATTGAGTATAAATAAAAATACAAGTTACATTTTTTAGCTACAATTAATTGCAATTATTGTTTACATTTGTAGCATTATGATTTTTATTGCTACAAATATTCGCCATTTAAGAAGCTTAAAAGGCGCTACACAAGAGGGTTTAGCTAAAAACTTAGGTATTACAAGAGCCCGTGTAAGTTCTTATGAAGAAGGCCGCTCTGCACCTACCATAGAAACCCTTATACAATTATCTGATTATTTTAAATTACCTATAGATATTCTTGTCCGTAACGACCTAAGTAAAGCTGCAGATGCATCTTTTATAGAGATTGGCAACCAACGTGTTCTTTTTCCTATTACAGTAGATGTAGACAATGACAATCTTATAGAAATTGTTCCTGTAGCTGCCTCTGCAGGTTATTTAGCAGGCTATGATGATCCTGAGTATATAGAACAATTGTCTAAAATTAAACTTCCTTTTTTACCAACAGGCAAGCACAGAGCTTTTCCTATAAAAGGAGACTCTATGTTACCTATGAAAAATGGAGCTTTTGTTATTGGTAAATTTATTGAAGACAGAAGAGATATTATAAGTGGAAAAACGTATGTTTTAGTTACACTTAACGACGGTATGGTTTATAAAAGAGTATACAACCAAATTGAAGAAAACAACACCCTAAAGTTAGTATCTGACAATAGTGATTACCAAGCTTATGATGTATCTATTGATGAAATATTAGAAATATGGGAATTTACCTGTAGTATTAACACACAAGAATACACAGAGGAAGAGCTTAAAATAAGCAGTATAATTACAATGTTTAATACGCTTGGTGTAGAATTAAAAGCATTAGAAAAGTCGCTATAATGATGTATACTATTATTGATGTAGAAACTACCGGACAAACTAATAGAATTACAGAAATTTCTATTTTTAAGTTTGATGGCAAAAAAGTTGTAGACGAGTTTACCTCTTTAGTAAACCCAGAATCTGTAATACCTTATTACATTACTACACTTACAGGTATAGATAATGCAATGGTTGCCAATGCGCCTACTTTTGCAGAAATTGCTCAACAAGTGTTAGATATTACCGAGGATACCATATTTGTAGCTCATAATGTAAATTTTGATTACAATGTAATACGCAATGAGTTTAAGGCTATAGATAAAGATTTTAGGCGTAAAAAACTGTGTACAATTCGTTTGTCCAGAAAACTTATACCTGGCCACAAGTCTTATAGCTTAGGAAAAATATCTAAAGACCTAAACATTACTATAGAGGGCAGGCACAGAGCAAGAGGCGATGCAGAAGCTACCGTTACACTTTTTAAAATTTTGCTAGCACAAGATGATGCAGAAACTGTTTTTAATAGTTTCCTTAAAAAAACATCTAAAGAAGGTGCTTTACCTTCTCACCTACCTACAGAGGTTTTTAATAAAATACCCAATACACCTGGTATTTATTACTTTAAAAACAAGAAAGGAAAAATTATCTACATTGGTAAAGCAATAGACTTAAAAAAAAGAGTACTTTCTCATTTTTACAGTAAAACACAAAAATCTTTAGATATGTGTAGGGAGACTGCAGATATAGATTTTGAACTATCTGGTAGCGAATTGCTAGCGTTATTAATGGAAGATGCTGCTATAAAACAACACTACCCAGAGTACAACCAATTAGCTAAAAGAAACCTAAAAAACTATGCTGTTTTTAGTTACACAGACCGTAAAGGAATAATGCATTTGGCATATAATACCTTAAAATCTAGTCCTAATCCTTTAAAAATATTTTCTAATATAAGGCAATGCAGAGCTTATGTAGAAGAACTGTGTTTTTTATTTAACTTATGTCCTAAATACTGTCACCTTCAAGAGGGTGTAGCCGCCTGTAACCACCATAAAATTAGTTCTTGTAATGGCATTTGCAGAGACAACGAAGCTCCTGAAGCTTACAACCAAAGGGTTAACCTTGCAATACAACACATTAAAGATGTAGCCGAGTTAACGATTTTAAAAGAAAAAGGGCGCACCGAAGAAGAAGAGGCTTTTGTTTTACTAAAAAATGGCACATATATGGGCTATGGCTTTATTGATAAAACAGAAACTATTAAAAATAATGAAGATATAGAGAACTATTTGATACCTCAAAAAGATAATTTAGATATTCAAAAAATATTGCGTGGTGTTAAAAAACAAAAACTAGTTTAACTTAGTTACCATCTACATAAACCCAATGTCCATTTTCTTTACTAAAGTTAGAAATTTCGTGTAAAATTATAATGTTAGAATCTTCCATATAATAAGCTTTAAACTCTACCTTACCTGTAGTATTGTGTTTGGCACCTTTATCTGTATCTAGAACAGATAACTTAATCCAATGAACAGAGTTTGTCCAATCTTTAATTTCTTTTCTCCCTCTCTTTCCTGGTCGTGTTTTACTATGGTGACTTTTTTGCAAATAATCAATATTTGCAAGCACAAAAGCACTATATCTAGAACGCATTAACTGTTCTGCTGTTTGTACCTTAGTGATGTCTAAATGAGCTTTTTCACAACAATTTTTATAAAGCTGTGTTGGTGTACAAGGACATTGCATAAACTGAGTTATTTACTATAATTAGCTGATTACTAAGTGATAAAATTACTAAATACTTTCTAAACTTATAGTATATGTAACTTTTTTTTAATTAATTGTATTATTTTACAATCTAAAAATAAGGAGTTTTATATATAAAACTCCGTAGTATTTTTCATTTTTTTAAAGTATAATTTGATTTATCTGTAATTATAATCTTTCAAAATAAATATAAACAACTACTATTTAACAACTTAAAGTAGTCTTTTATCGAAAACAAATAAACAATATGAACATTTATTAGTAACAAGGCTCAATAATTTCAATAAAATGGTTATTTTTAGAATGTTGTATCCCCCTACCAAAACAACATTTTCGCTTACAAAGTTTATAAAAAAAATATAATGCATAAGGCTATTGAAAATAATCCTAAAATTAAAAATACACTAGATCGTATTAATAATGTTGCTCGTATTGGTATATGGGAATTAAATTTAGACACAAAAAATTATAAACTAGACAAAATTACTTGTGAGATTCTTGATTTAGAAAATAGAGAAGTAATAAATCTAAAAGAAACAATTACATTATTTAAAGATAAAAAACATAGAAAAAAAATAACAGAATTAATGTCCAACTTAATTAATAGTGGTATTAGTTTTGATGAAGAAGTTGCTCTAGAAACCGTAAAAGGTAAAAAAATATGGGCTCGTAAAATTGGCTTAGCTGATATAGAAAATGGAGTCATAACCCGTGTTTATGGTATTTTTCAGGAAATTACCGAAATTAAAAAGACAGAACTTCAATTACATTCTGTAAATAGTGAATTAAAATCAATTATTAACTCAAGTGCTGTATCAATAGTATCTATAGATAAAGAAGGCAATGTAAGGCATTTTAATTCTGGAGCAGAAAATCTATTAGGCTTTAAAGCACAAGAAGTTATTGGAAATCTTGCCCCTACTTCTATTTTATTAGAAAACGAAGTAAAATCGTTAAGTGAAGAATTTGCTGCAAAGTATAATAAAGAGTATATGGATAATTTTAATCCATTTTACGAGTTAGCATTACAAAATATTAAAGACACAAGAGAATGGACTTTTCGTAAAAAAAATGGAACATTATTTCCTGTAGAACTTTCCTTAACTCCGCTAAGAAATGAGTTAGATGAACACCTAGGAATTCTAGGAATTTTTTATGATATAACAGAAAGAAAAAACGCTGAAAATGAACTCATAAAAAAGAATCAACTCCTAAACTACGCAGAACAAATTACAATGATTGGTAATTGGAGTTGGAATATGATTACCAATGAAATTAATTGGTCTACAAATATGTATAATATTTTTGGCAGAGATGCTATATTATACCCAACAATACCCTTTGAGACATACTTTAATCATATACATCCAGAAGATAGAGAAAAAGTTTCTAACTTTATAGATGACACAGTAAAGGTAAATAAGTTTACTGATGTATTACACCGCATTGTTTTAGAAGACGGCACAACAAAAACAGTACATTTATTAGGAGAACTTATTACTAACGAGTTAGGAGAGCCTATAGAAATGATGGGCACCTGCCAAGATGTAACACAGTTACGAATGGCCGAAATTAAATTTAGAGGTCTTTTAGAATCTGCTCCTGATGCCATGTTAATTATTGATGAGAATGGAGTTATACAAATTAGCAATAAACAGGCAGAAAAATTATTTGGCTACCCATCTGCAGAATTATATCATAAGCCTGTAGAACTTTTTATACCTGAAAAGTTTATGCACAGATATGAAACAAATAATAATAATTTTTTTACGAGTGCAAAAACAAACAAAATAGAAGGTAGTGAAGAGTACTTTGCTGTTAATAAACAAAAAGAAAAAATTCCTATTCAGATAAGCTTATCTCCTTTAGAGACAGAAGAAGGCTTACTTATATCTGTAGCTATTAGAGATATTACAGAACAAAAACATAATGAATATAAAATAACTAAAGCCAAAGAAAGATTAGAGGTTTTAACAGGTAATCTATTAAATAAAAATAGACAACTAGCAGATTTTGCACATATTACATCGCATAATTTAAGAGCTCCTGTTAGCAATTTAAATTCACTTTTAGGCTTTTATAACAGTGCTACAGATGAAGAAGACAAAGCAGAGGTATTTAGTAAGTTTGAGATAGTTATAGGGCACTTAACAGAAACCTTAGACACACTTGTTGAAGCTTTAAAAACATCTAACGGAGCGCCTACAGAACTAAAAAAATTAAAGTTTGAAACCATTTTAGACAAAACTAAAGAAATACTAACTGGTGAAATTCAAAAAACCAACGCTACTATAATAAGTGATTTTTCTATAATTCCGTCTGTATTATATAGTCAGTTATATTTAGAAAGTATTTTTTTAAACTTAATTAGTAATGCATTAAAATACAAGTCACCAGATCGTGACCCTGTAATACACATACAAACACAATTAGTTAAAGACAGAATAACATTAACCGTAGAAGATAATGGCTTA
>NZ_JBDVAA010000231.1:0-4656 GCF_039943695.1 Cellulophaga sp.
AAAGATTTAGAAATACGTGGTGCAGGTGATATTTTAGGTGGTGAGCAAAGTGGTTTTATTAATGAAATTGGTTTTGATGCATACCAAAAAATACTTGCAGAAACGGTAGAAGAATTAAAAGAAAACGAGTTTAAAGATTTATACGAAGAGGTAGAAGGCAAAGACAAAGTGTTTGTAAAAGAAACCCAGATAGACTCGGATTTTGAACTTTTATTTCCTGATGATTATGTTAATAATGTTACAGAACGATTAAACTTATACACTCAATTAAACTTAATTACCACAGAAGAAGGTTTGGTTAAGTTTGAAAAAGAATTAGTAGACCGTTTTGGTGAAATACCTAGTCCTGTTGAAGACTTACTAAACTCGGTTCGTATAAAATGGATTGCAAATAGCCTAGGTTTAGAAAAAATTGTACTTAAAAAAGGTAAAATGATTGGGTATTTTATAGCAGATCAACAATCTGGATTTTACCAAAGTCCTAAATTCACTAAAGTATTACAATTTGTACAAGCCAATACTGCTATATGTAAAATGAAAGAAAAACAAACCAGAGCCGGCTTACGCTTACTTTTGGTTTTTGATAAAATTACAACAGTAGAAAAAGCATTAAAAAGCTTAGCTCCTTTTAATACGCATTAAAACAAATGCAAATACACAGTTTGGTTCGGTTTTTGAAAATAAGCTAAATAACTAAGCATTAACCATTGCTAAAAAAGCATACTATGAAAAAAATACTAACATTATTATTTGCTCTTATTGCTGTATCTGTAACAGCACAACATACCATATCTGGCGTATTTTCACCAGCTAAAGAGTATACTTGGCTTATTGCATACCAACTTAAACCTGGTACACAAGTTTATGTTGCAGATACTAAAATAGAAGATGGCAAATTTAAACTAGAGCTACCTGCCAACGCAGCTGCCGGAACTTATAGATTGGTGTATGCTGTACCACAAGAAGAGTTTAATTTTGATGTTTTATACAATGGCAAAGAAGATATTGTACTTAATTTTAATGCTCAAGATGGTGCAACGTATACCATATCAGAAGAAAATAAAATAGTAAACAGTTATTTTTTAGAAATTAATGCCTTACAAAAGCAGGTTATAGATTTTTACACATCTAACAGTACAAATAAAAAAGAACTAGCAAAGCTTTACAATAAAATAAATAGCACACAAGCTAGGTATGAAACTGATGCTAAGGATTTAATTGCACTTAATTTTATTAAAGCCAACAAGCCATACATTGCAAAAAAATATGAAACAATATATGAGTTTGTTGAGCATAAAAAGCAAAATTATTTTTCGGCAATAGATTTTAAAAACAAACAGCTACAAGCCTCTTCGTTTTTAACAGACAAAACATTAAATTATGTGTACACATCTTTACCATTAAATAAAGTTACAAAAGATGAAACTGAGACAATTTTACAGCAAAATATACAAACTGTAGCTAGCAAACTAGATGGTGTTCATGAGGCATTTAAGTTTAGCCTTTTTTATGATATGTGGATTTATGCTGCCAGTGCTAAGTATGATAAAACATCAGACTTTATAACCACTAATTACCTTAAAAAACTTGGAAACATAACTAACAACCAAGAAATTATTAAAAATATAGATGCACATACTAGATTAAGAATTGGCGCAAAAGCACCTGAAATTACTTGGAATGATGGCAAAAATAGTCTTAGTAAATTATCTGGAGCAGAGAATTACGTTGTTGTTTTCTGGAGCAGTACATGTTCTCATTGCTTAAAAGAACTACCAGAATTAAACAAAGCAATGCAAACGCTACCAAACACAAAAGTACTTGCTGTTGGTTTAGAAGACGAGTACAATTACTGGGATACAGAGTCAGCTAAACTAAAAAACTTTACACACGCTTTAGCCCTTGGCAAATGGGATAGTAAATATGCAGATTTATATAATGTTTCTGCTACACCTACCTACTTTATTTTAGATAAAGACAAAAGAATTGTAAATAAACCAGAGACTTACAAAGAGGCTCTAGAATATTTAAAAAAGAAATAATAAAAATAGACTTACAAGGCCTTTAGATCTTTAATAGTTTTAAAGGCTACATCTACTTGCTCATCATTTACTAAAATGGTAAACTCGTTGGTTGTAGAAATTACCTCAAAAAGCACAATACCTTCCCAAGCCAAACGCTGAAAAATAAAGTAATAAATACCAGGTACAGATACGTTTTCTGCTGGTAGCTTTACAGTTATAGACGATAAATTCTCGGCCTTTTGTGTACATCTTTCGTGTTTAAACAACTCTTCAACCGTCTTATCTAATGTATTGTTTACAACTATATTTAGCTCATTTACTCCTCTAGAAGACGTGTAAAAAACATCCTTATTTTTATTAACCTCCTTTAATAAATTAGTTTGATTATCAAGAATGGAATCAGATAATAAAAAAGTAAAATCTGTTAAAGAAGACCTTACAGTAATTTCACCTATATTTTTAAGAACCTTTACAATTTTGTGAGTAGCTCTAAACTCTAAATCATCAGATAATCGTTTTAAAGCCATAACAATGGCTCCGTTTCTAATATCTTTCCCTAACTCAGACTCTATTTCTGGTTTAATAATTCTAGATAAGGAAGTTAAATTAATAATACTCTGTGCTAAAGCACTTTGTAGAAAGGGTTTCTTTTTAATATACTCTTCTACTACTGATGATATTGTTTTCATCCTGTTATTGGGGTTTGGTTGTTTGCACTTAATTTGGTTAAAAAACTATTCTTATTAGACTTATTAGAATAAAAAATGTCTTTTGAAAGTTCAAAAATAACAAATTGTTTTAAATGTAACAATTACAATGTAATAAAAATTGGTGTCTCTTTTTTTAAAAATGATAAAAAGCGTCGGTTAAATGCTCAATTTTTAAATTATCTTCATTTTTTAAGATTGTGATAATATCAAATCTAACATCTACATCTAAATCATTATCAGATACATAATGATCTGCTGCCATAACAAGAAGTTTTATTTTTTTTGCTGTTACAGTATCAGCAATGTTCTGCAACGCATCACTACTTCTAGATTTTACCTCTATAACTGCCAAAGTATCTTTATGCTGCGCAATAATATCAACCTCAGCTTTTAGATAGCGGTAATTAAGATGTTTAATAGTGTACCCATTGTCTCTTAAAAACTGTACAGCAAGCTTTTCTCCTTCTTTACCAAACTGATTGTGATCTCCCAAAATTTAAATTTAACATACAAATTAGTGTATTTTACCGAAAAAAAAAGCTTTTCATCATCTAAAACGCTTTATTTTACGTACCTAATAAAGTGAGCGTGTTAACTTTTTTAACTAATTATATACTCATTTGTATATTTTAACGTTAAAAGTAAACACGTGACCTAATAACCAAACAATACAAATGCAACAATAATTATGGCATATTTTGTGAATTGCAATACTGCATCGCTAAACCCCATAGGTGGTAATCTAGACAAAAACAAAGCAGAACACCTTTACAGACGATTAGGTTTTAGTGCCTCTGTTGACACTATAAATAGCGCTATTGGAGAGCCAATCTCCGCACATATAGATATGCTAATCAATGAGGCGTTAAATATGCCTGAAATTCCTGAACCAAGCTGGGCTAATTGGACTTGGGCTGATTATCCTGCAGATGATGATGCCAGAAATGCCTTAAGAGCACAGCACACAATAGAATTTAGGAGTCAATATGTTAAAAGCTTTATAAACAATAACCTTAGAGACCGTTTGAGTTTTTTCTGGAGCAATCATTTGGTTACAGAAATGATTAAACATGGTTGTAATTCCTTTCAATACCATTACATAAATTGTTTGCAACGTAACGCAGTAGGAAATTTTAAGGAGTTTGTCAGGCAAATGGGGCTTGAGAGTGCAATGCTTTATTATTTAGATGGTGTATTTAATAACGGTAATAACCCTAATGAAAATTACGCTCGTGAATTATATGAACTATTTACTTTGGGAGAAGGTAATGGATATACCGAAGAAGATATTATCGAAACTGCAAAAGCTTTAACTGGCTGGGTAAATCGTGGAGATGCAGGTTGTACAGCTGTTACTTTTGATGCAACCAAATATGATTCAAGTTCTAAAACCATTTTAGGCCAAACTGCTAATTTTGACTATGATGGAGTTATAGATAATTTATTTGAACAAAGACCAAACGAAATAAGCTGGTTTATATGTAAAAAATTATATGAGTTTTTTGTACACCCAGATTCTACTGATGATGCAAATAACGCCGAAGTTATTATTCAAGGTTTAGCTGCAACTTTTAGAGCAAATGATTTTGAAATAGCACCTGTTCTAGCTCAACTTTTTAAAAGTGAACATTTTTATGATGAAGAGGCTGTAGGAGTAATTATTAAGAGTCCGTTTGATATTTATATTAATTTATTGAATGAAACAGGTTTTAAATCTGATTCTGAAGAAGATTTAATTGAAAATATAATACAAACTTGTAAGTTATTAGGCCAAGAAATCTACAACCCTCCTGGTGTTGAAGGCTGGTATAGAGACAGGTATTGGATTAACACTAACTTTATGATTGGCAGATGGTTATCCTCAGAGATGTTTTTGCAAATTTTTTGGGATTTCGACTCAGAACAATTTAGAGACTTTGCTA